>NZ_JALPKP010000008.1:0-141558 GCF_051383635.1 Geodermatophilus sp. CPCC 205506
CCGGCCATGCCGGGGCCGGGCCCGTCCGCACCGAACCTCCCGCCCCCCGGCGATCTCCGCGGAAACCGCCGACAGGGCGGGCGCCGGGCGCGGGCGCCGGGCCAGGGGGGGGCGCGCTCCGCGGCCGTCGTTCGCGGCTTTCCGCACCGGATGTCCGGTCTGTTCCGGCGGTTTCCGCGGAAAACGACGGGTTGGGGCGGGGTCAGCGGCGGGGACGGGGCTCCTTGGTGGTCGCTCCCACGTTGTCGGCCAGCCAGGTGTTGAGCGCGGTGAGGTCCCGCCAGCCGGCCCTCACCTCGTCGAGGGCGCGGCGGTCGTGCAGCCAGTCGGCCGGGTCCCAGCGCCGGCCCGCGTGCAGCGACTTGTGGCGGAGGAGGTCCGAGCGGTCGCCGTCCGACGGGAAGCCGGAGGGAACGCGGGTGAGCCGCTCACCACCGATCTCCCAGCCGGCGCCCTTCAGCCGCTCCACCTCGGTGCTCAGGCGACCGCCCTGGACGTCGTCGGCCACGGCGCGGCGGTAGCGGGCCACCTGGTCGGACTCCAGTCGCCAGGCCCCGCCGGCGATCATCAGGCCCTCGGCCGAGAGCTGCACGTACCAGGCGCCGGTGCCGCGCCCCTCCGGGTGCACCACGGCACCCTGGTGGGTCTTGTACGGCGTCTTGTCATGGCTGAAGCGGACGTCGCGGTACGGGCGGAACAGCTTCGCCGGACCGAACTCGCCGGCCAGTTCGTCGACCAGGGCCTGCAGGGGCGCCTTCACGCAGGTGTCGTAGGCGTCGCGGTGGCGGGTCCAGTAGGTCTTGCTGTTGTCGGCCTCCAGCCCCTCGTAGAAGACCAGGCCCTCGTCCGGGAACCCCTCGAAGCTCACTCGTCCGCCCCCTCCAACAACGCGTGCCAGCGCACCTCGCGCAGCGGCGCGGACCCCGTGTCCAGCGTCCGCACCCAGCCGTCCCGCCCCCAGCCGGCCGACTCGAAGAAGTCCGCCGACGCGCGGTCCTCCTCCAGCAGCCACGTCTGCAGCCGGGCCGCACCGGTGCCCCGCGCGAGGTCCGCGACCGCCGCCAGGAGCCGGCTGCCGTGGCCGCGGCGTCCCCACCGGGGCTCGACGAGCAGCGCGGCGACCTCGGTGGTGGGACCGGCCGGGTGCGGTGCCTCGCCGGCACCCAGTTCCGGCGGGCCGTAGGCGGCGAACCCCACCACGCTGTCCTGCTCCAGGGCGACCAGCACGCCGTGGGCGGGTGTGGGCGGGGCGGTCACCGCGGCGCGCCACGAGGTCGTGACGGCGTCGTCGTCCCACGTGTCCAGGACCTCGGCCGGGAGGACGGCGCGGTACGCCGTCCGCCAGGTGACCGCCTGCACCCGCGCGATCGCCGCGGCGTCCTCGGGCCGGGCCGGGCGCACCGCCACGTCCGCGCTGCCGGTCAGCCGCGGGAACGGCGAGGTCGGGTCCACGCGGGGCAGCGTAGGGGCCGTCCCGATCTGTCGGACCCACCCGGCAGGATCTGCGTCCGTGACCGCCCCCGCCGTCGACCGGCTCCCGGCCGCGCTCGCCCGGCGCATGGCCCTCGCGGCGCAGGGCTTCGCCGAGCCGCGCCCCACCGCCGTCGTCGACGGCCGGCACCTGCGGCGGACGGTCGGCCGCCTCGCCGTCGTGCAGATCGACTCGGTGAACGTGCTGTCCCGGTCGCACTACCTGCCGGCGTTCAGCCGGTTGGGCCCCTACCGGCGGGCGGCCCTCGACGACCTCGCCGGCCGCCGTCGGGAGGTCTTCGAGTACTGGGCGCACGAGGCGTCGTTCCTGCCCGTCCGGCTGCACCCGTACCTGCGCTGGCGCATGGCGGCGGCGGAGGAGCACGCGTGGGGGTCGATGGTGCGGATCCAGCGGGAGCGGCCGGGCTACGTGGCCGAGGTGCTGGACCGGGTGCGGGAGGGCGGTCCGCTCAAGGCCGGCGACCTCGCCGAACCCCGGCCGGACCGGCCCGGGAGCATGTGGAACTGGCATGCCGGCAAGGTCGCGCTCGAGTGGCTCTTCTACACCGGCGTCCTCACCACCCGCGGCCGGACGGCCGGGTTCGAGCGCGTCTACGACCTCACCGAGCGGGTGCTGCCGACGGCGGTGGTGCAGGCGCCGACCCCCGAGCCGGCGGAGGCGGTGCGGGAACTCGTCCGGACGGCGGCCCGCGCGCTCGGCGTGGCCACCGAGCGCGACCTCCGCGACTACTTCCGCCTGCGGCCGGCCGCCGCTCGCGCCGCCATCGCCGAACTGACCGAGGCCGGGGAGCTGCTGCCGGTGGACGTCGCCGGCTGGGGAGCGCCCGCCTGGGTGCACCCGGACGCGCGACGTCCCCGCTGGGTGCGGGCCCGGGCGCTGCTGAGCCCCTTCGACTCGCTCGTGTGGGAGCGGCCGCGGGTCGAGCGCATCTTCGGGTTCCGCTACCGGCTGGAGATCTACACGCCGGCGGCCAAGCGGGTGCACGGTTACTACGTGCTCCCGTTCCTGCTCGGTGACCGGCTGGTCGCCCGCGTCGACCTCAAGGCCGACCGGCAGGCGGGCGTGCTGCGCGTGCAGTCGGCGTTCGCCGAGGCGGGCGTCGACCGGGCCGAGGTCGCCGCCGCGCTCGCCGAGGAACTGGCGCTGCTGGCCGGCTGGCTGGAGCTCGAGGCGGTCGCCGTCGCCGAGCGGGGCGACCTCGCCGCCGATCTCGCCGCCGCCGTGGCGTGAGGGACCCACTCAGCCCGCGGGCAGCCCGGCGAGCCGCAGCACGACCGCCAGCCCGGCCGGGCTTCCCGGCCACGCCCGTCGGAGCCGGTCGGCGCCGGCGCTGCGCACCACCGAGCGCAGCGCCAGCGCCACCACGACCACGTCGTCGGCGTAGCCGAGCACCGGGACGACGTCCGGCACCAGGTCGACCGGCGACAGCAGGTAGGCCAGCAGCGCCCAGAGCCGCCACCGGACCCTGCGCGGCAGGCTGCGGTCGGCCGCGAGCCGCCGCACCAGCCGGACCAGGTCGGGCAGCAGGCGCAGCGCCTCGTGCACGGTCAGGTCCGGCGGCCGGGTCCGCCAGAGCACGAGGAGGAGACCGCCCCACACCAGGAGCAGGCCTCCGGCGGCCGCCACGGGCACCTCCCACCACACCACGGTGACGAGTCTGACCGGTGGGGCTGGAGCGACCCCGCGGTGACCCGGGTCGCGGCCCGGTGTCGGTGTCCGGCCGTAGTCTCGGGCGCGTGGCAAGCGCAACCGACGGGCCGATCGACACCCAGTACGAGGACCTGCTGCGCCGGGTGCTCGAGCACGGCACCCCCAAGGAGGACCGCACCGGCACCGGCACGGTGAGCCTGTTCGGGGAGCGGCTGCGCTACGACCTCTCCGAGCGGTTCCCGCTCGTCACCACCAAGCGCGTCCACTTCAAGTCGGTCGCCTACGAGCTCCTGTGGTTCCTCCGCGGCGACTCCAACGTCGGCTGGTTGCGCGACAAGGGCGTGACCATCTGGGACGAGTGGGCCTCCCCGGAGGGCGAGCTGGGCCCCGTCTACGGCGTGCAGTGGCGTTCGTGGCCGGCGCCGGGGGGCGAGCACATCGACCAGATCGGCGCCGTCCTGGAGACGCTGCGCAGCGACCCGGACTCCCGGCGGATGCTGGTCTCGGCGTGGAACGTCGCCGCCCTGCCGGACATGGCCCTGGCCCCCTGTCACGCCCTGTTCCAGTTCTACGTGGCCGACGGCCGGCTGTCCTGCCAGCTCTACCAGCGCAGCGCCGACCTCTTCCTGGGCGTGCCGTTCAACATCGCCAGCTACGCGCTGCTCACCCGCATGGTCGCCGACCAGGTCGGCCTCGCCCCCGGTGACTTCATCTGGGTCGGCGGCGACTGCCACGTCTACAGCAACCACGTCGAGCAGGTCACCGAGCAGCTGTCCCGCGAGGTGCTGCCGTTCCCGGCCCTGGAGCTCGCCCCGGCGCCGTCGCTGTTCGACTACACCTACGAGCACTTCACGCTGAAGGACTACCGGCACCACCCGGCCATCCGCGCCGCGGTCGCGGTGTGACCATCGGGCTGGTCTGGGCCCAGGCGCGCGGCGGTGTGATCGGCGCCGACGGCGGCCTGCCCTGGCACCTGCCCGAGGACCTCCGGCTGTTCCGCGAGCTCACCACGGGCGGCACCGTCGTCATGGGCCGGCGCACCTGGGAGTCCCTGCCCGAGCGGTTCCGACCGCTGCCCGGGCGGCGGAACGTCGTCCTGACCTCCGATCCGTCGTGGGCGGCCGACGGCGCGTACCCGGCGGGGTCGGTGGCGCAGGTGCTCGCCGAGCACGACGGCCCCCTGTGGGTGATCGGCGGCGGCCGCGTGTACGCCGCGTTCCTGCCGCACGCCGACCGGCTCGTCGTCACCGACGTCGACACCCACGTGGACGGTGACACGTGGGCGCCGGAACTCGGTCCGGAGTGGCGGCGGGTGTCCCGGGAGCCGCGGGACGGGTGGTCGACGTCGACCACGGGGCTGCGGTACGCGGTGTCGGAGTACGCCCGACGGGACGCCGACGGCGGCGTGCCGTCCGGAGCGGGTCGGTAGATTCTCCCCATGACCAGCGACCCCGCCCGGCCCTTCGGGCGCGTTCTGACGGCGATGGTCACCCCGTTGGCCGACGACGGCTCGATCGACCTGGCCGGGGCCCAGGAACTGGCCGCCCACCTGGTCGACCGGGGTGGCCACGACGGCCTCGTCATCGCCGGGACGACGGGGGAGTCGCCGACCCTCAGCGACGCCGAGCAGCGCGCCGTCCTCGAGGCGGTGCTCGACGCGGTCGGCGACCGCGCCACGGTCGTCGCCGGGGTCGGCACCAACGACACCGCCCACTCGATCGACAAGGCGCGGGACGCCGAACGGCTCGGCGCCCACGGCCTCATGGTCGTGACGCCGTACTACAACAAGCCCCCGCAGGCCGGCCTGCTGCGGCACTTCACGGCCGTCGCCGACTCGACCGACCTGCCGGTGATGCTCTACGACATCCCGCCGCGGACCGTCGTCCCCATCGAGGTGGAGACCCTGGTCCGGGCCGCGGAGCACCCGCGGATCGTCGCGGTCAAGGACGCCAAGGGCGACCTCGGCGCGGTCGCCTGGACCCTTGCCCGGACCGACCTCGCGTACTACAGCGGCGAGGACATGCTCAACCTCCCGCTGCTGGCCCTCGGCGCGGTCGGCGTGGTGAGCGTCGTCGGGCACCTGGTCGGGCCCCGGCTGGCCGAGCTGATCGCCGCGGTCGAGTCCGGCGACCTGGTGAAGGCCCGGGCGGTCAACGAGAGCCTCCTGCCGGTGTACACCGGGGTCTTCCGCACCCAGGGCGTCATCCTGGTCAAGGCCGCCCTGCGCGAGCTCGGCCTGCCGTCCGGACCGGTCCGGCCGCCGCTGGTCGACGCCACGCCCGAACAGGTCGCCACGCTCCGCGCGGATCTCGCCGCGGGCGGGGTGGCCCTGTGACGGCGGGCGCCACCCAGCCGCACCTGGACCTGCAGGCCCCGCCCGCGCTGCCGACCGGCGGCCTGCGGGTGATGGCGCTGGGCGGGCTCGGCGAGATCGGCCGCAACATGGCCGTCCTGGAGTTCGAGGGCAAGCTGCTGGTCATCGACTGCGGCGTCCTCTTCCCGGAGCCCGAGCAGCCCGGCGTCGACCTGATCCTCCCGGACTTCGGCGTGATCGAGCACCGGCTGGACGACGTCGTCGCCGTGGTGCTCACCCACGGGCACGAGGACCACATCGGCGCCATCCCGTACCTGCTGCGCATGCGCGAGGACCTCCCGCTGGTCGGCTCGCGGTTCACGCTGGCGCTGGTCAAGGCCAAGCTGCGGGAACACCGGCTCGACCCGGTGCTGGTGGAGGTGGCCGCCGGGGACGACCACCTGGCCGGGCCCTTCCACTGCGAGTTCATCAGCGTCAACCACTCGATCCCCGACGCGCTGGCCGTCGCCGTCCACACGCCGGCCGGCGTCCTGGTGCACACCGGCGACTTCAAGATGGACCAGCTGCCGCTCGACGGCGTCCTCACCGACCTCGGCGCCTTCGCCCGGCTCGGGCTCGAGGGCATCGACCTGCTGCTGGCCGACTCGACCAACGCCGAGGTGCCCGGCTTCGTCACCTCCGAGCGGGCGATCGGCCCGGTCCTCGAGGACGTCTTCCGCCGCGCGACGCAGCGGCTGATCGTCTCCAGCTTCGCCAGCCACGTGCACCGCATCCAGCAGGTCCTCGACGCCGCGGAGATGCACGGCCGCAAGGTCGCCCTCGTCGGCCGGTCGATGGTCCGCAACATGGGGGTGGCCCGCGACCTCGGCGTGCTGCGGGTGGCGCCCGGGCTCATGGTCTCCCTCGACGAGGCGACGTCGATGCCGCCCGAGCAGGTCGTGCTGATCAGCACCGGATCGCAGGGGGAGCCGCTGTCGGCGCTGGGCCGCATGGCCCGCGGCGAGCACCACCAGGTCACGATCGAGGCCGGCGACACCATCGTGCTCGCCTCCTCCCTGGTGCCGGGCAACGAGACCGCCGTCTACAAGGTGATCAACGGCCTGGCCCGGCTCGGCGCGACCGTCGTCCACAAGGAGACGGCGATGGTGCACGTCTCCGGGCACGCGCCGGCCGGCGAGCTGCGCACGCTGCTCAACGTGGCCCAGCCCCGGCACCTCATGCCGGTGCACGGGGAGTGGCGGCACCTGCGCGCCCACGCCGCGCTGGCCGAGCAGACCGGCATGGCGGCCGACCGGGTGCTGCTGGCCGAGAACGGCGTGGTCGTCGACCTCGTCGACGGCAAGGCCTCGATCGTGGGCAGCGTGCCGGTGGGCGACGTGTACGTCGACGGCCTCAACGTCGGCGACGTGGGGGAGGAGTCGCTGCAGGAGCGGCGCATCCTCGGCGACGAGGGGTTCGTCGCGCTCACCGTCGTCATCGAGCCCTCGACCGGCACCATCGTGCGGCCGGTCCACCTGTCCGCCCGCGGTTTCGCCGACGACCCGGCCGTGTTCGACCCGGCGCTGGAGCTGGTCGAGGACGTGCTGCGGCGCACCCTGGCCGACGGCGAGACCGATCCGCACCGGCTCTCCCAGGTGATCCGCCGGACGATCGGCAAGTGGGTCTCCGACACGCACCGCCGTCGTCCGATGATCATCCCCACCGTCCTCGAGGTGTGACGGAGGACCCGCCTCCGTCCTCCCTCGGCTCGATCGGCGTGACGTCCGCGTCGGCGGGCAGGTCGAAGCCCCACACCCGGGCGTGGATCAACGACGACCTCGCCGAGGCGCGCGGCGGTCGGCACGACGGGTTCCGAGGTGATCGGGGTCGGCCAGATGGCGTCCGGCGACGTCGAGGGAGTGACCGGGCCCCGACCGTCGGTGGCGGACACGATGGTCCGCCTGCCGTCGTCAGGGCTCCGTGGCCCTTACCGTCTGACGCATGCCTGCTCGCACGACGACGACCCGCTCGTCGGGTCGGTCGCCTGCGCGCGGCCGCTCCGGATCCGGGTCGACCGCGTCCAAGAAGCGACCGCCCGCGAAGCGGTCGGCGGCCGGAGGGCGCAAGCCCGCCGCCCGCAAGCCGGCCCCGAGGAAGTCCGGCCCCGGCCTGTGGGGCGTCGTCAGCGGCGGCTGGTCGCTGCTCGCCCGCGGCGCCGGCGGCCTGGCCCGGTCGGTGGCCCGCCCCGAGGAGGCCGAGCCGCTCGCGCCCGAGCACCGCCGCGACGGCGTCGGCCTGGCCGTGCTCGGCCTGGCCGTCGTGCTCGGCGCGGCGGCCTGGACCAACGGCATCGGACCGGTCGGCGCCGCGCTCGCCGACGGGGTGCGCTGGGTCGTCGGCTCCCTGGTGCTCGTGCTGCCGGTCGTGCTGTTCTTCGCCGCCCTGCGCCTGCTGCGCCGCGGCCCACGCCCGGAGGCCCGCGGCCGGCTGACCATCGGCTGGCTGTGCGTCGTCGTGTCGGTGCTCGGCATCGCGCACGTCGTCGGTGAGCCCGGCTCCCCGGCCGCGGGGCGCCCAGGTACCGGTGGCCTGATCGGCTGGGCGGCCGGCACGCCGCTGATCGCCGGTGTGGGCAGCGTCGTCACCGTCGTCCTCCTCGTCCTCATGGCGTTCTTCGGGCTGCTGGTGCTCACCGCGACGCCGGTGCACCAGATCCCCGAGCGCCTCCGCGAGCTCGGCGACCGCCTGCTGGGCCAGTCGCACGACGACGAGTACGACGAGGACTGGGACGACGAGGGCGACGACGAGTCGCTCGAGGCACCGAGTCCCCGGTCGCGGCGTCGGACGCTGATGGACGACCTGACCGACACCGGTCCGGTGGACACCGTCCCCGCCATCGACCACGCCGCCTTCGACGAGGCGCCCGAGGCGGTGCGCCGGGAGCCGCCGTCCGGGCCGCCCGCGCCGCGTCCGCCGGTGGTCGACCGCACCGCTCCGCCGGAGACGCTCGAGCCGATCACCGAGCCCGAGCAGCTGCGCATCGAGCCGGTGGAGGGCGCGTACACGCTGCCCTCGGTCAGCGTGCTGCGCCCCGGCGACCCGCCGAAGAAGGGGTCGAAGGCCAACGAGGCGGCGATCGCGGCGATCACCGGCGTCCTCGAGCAGTTCAACGTCGACGCGGCCGTCACCAGCTTCACCCGCGGCCCGACCGTCACCCGCTACGAGATCGAGCTCGGCCCGGCGGTCAAGGTCGAGAAGATCACCGCGCTGACCAAGAACATGGCCTACGCCGTGGCCAACGACAACATCCGGATCCTCGCGCCGATCCCCGGCAAGTCCGCGGTCGGCGTCGAGGTCCCCAACGTCGACCGCGAGATGGTGAGCCTGGGCGACGTGCTGCGCTCCCAGGTGGCCAAGCAGGACCCGCACCCGATGCTGGTCGGGCTGGGCAAGGACATCGAGGGCGGGTTCGTCTGCGCGAACCTGGCGAAGATGCCGCACCTGCTGGTCGCCGGCGCCACCGGTGCCGGTAAGTCCAGCTGCGTCAACTCGCTGCTGACCTCGCTGCTGCTGCGGGCGACCCCGGAGCAGCTGCGGATGATCCTCATCGACCCGAAGATGGTCGAGCTGACGCCCTACGACGGCATCCCGCACCTGATCACGCCGATCATCACCGACCCCAAGAAGGCGGCCACCGCGCTGGCCTGGCTGGTCGAGGAGATGGAGCAGCGCTACCAGGACATGCGCTCCACCGGGGTCCGGCACATCGACGACTTCAACCGCAAGGTCGAGCGCGGCGAGATCACCGCCCCGCCGGGCAGCGAGCGGGTCTACCGCCCCTACCCGTACATCCTCGCCATCGTCGACGAGCTGGCCGACCTCATGATGGTCGCCCCGCGCGACGTCGAGGAGTCGATCGTCCGGATCACCCAGAAGGCCCGTGCGGCCGGCATCCACCTCGTGCTCGCCACGCAGCGGCCCTCGGTGGACGTCGTCACCGGCCTGATCAAGGCCAACGTGCCGTCGCGGCTGGCGTTCTCCACCTCCAGCCTCACCGACAGCCGGGTCATCCTCGACCAGCCGGGCGCGGAGAAGCTCATCGGCATGGGTGACGCCCTCTTCCTGCCCATCGGCGCGGGCAAGCCGATGCGCGTCCAGGGCGCCTACGTCTCCGACGCCGAGATCGAGGCGGTCGTCGAGTTCACCAAGCGGCAGGCCGAGCCCGAGTACCGGGAGGAGGTCTTCACCGCCGCCGCCGGCGAGAAGAAGGAGATCGACGAGGACATCGGCGGGGACCTCGAGCTGCTGGTGCAGGCCGTCGAGCTCGTGGTCACCAGCCAGTTCGGCTCGACGTCGATGCTGCAGCGCAAGCTGCGGGTCGGCTTCGCCAAGGCCGGCCGGCTCATGGACCTCATGGAGAGCCGCGGCATCGTCGGCCCGTCGGAGGGCTCCAAGGCGCGCGACGTGCTGGTGAAGCCGGACGAGCTGGAGTCGGTGATGTTCACCCTGCGCGGCGGCGAGTAGCAGGACTCCCGCCGCTCGCCCGCCCCGCGACGGGTCCCTGCAGCGGGGCCGCTCCGCTTCCGCCGGGTGCACCCCGCCCGCCGACTACGATGGGCCGGTGACACCTCCGCCCGACCCTGCCCGCAGAGTGGCGGTGGTGACCCTCGGGTGCGCCCGCAACGAGGTCGACTCCGAGGAGCTGGCGGGCCGCCTGGCCGCCGACGGCTACGAGCTGGTCGCGGACGCCGACGACGCCGACGCCGTCCTGGTGAACACCTGCGGCTTCATCGAGTCGGCCAAGAAGGACTCCGTCGACGCGATCCTCGCCGCCACCGACTCCGGGGCCGAGGTGATCGCGGTCGGGTGCATGGCCGAGCGGTACGGCTCGGAGCTCGCCGGCGCGCTGCCCGAGGCGACGGTCCTCGGCTTCGACGACTACACCGCGATCGGGGACCGGCTCGACGACGTCCTCACCGGGCGCCCGCTGGTACCGCACGACCCCCGGGACCGGCGCACCCTGCTGCCGATCAGCCCCGCCGCCCGCGCCACCGCCGCCCGCGCCACCGCCGTCGGCGCCGACGACGCCCCGGCGATCCCCGGCCACGGCTGGCTGCAGCGTCGCCGGCTGGCGAGCGGCCCGTCCGCCGCGCTGAAGCTGGCCAGCGGGTGCGACCGGCGCTGCGCCTTCTGCGCCATCCCCACCTTTCGCGGCTCCTTCGTCTCCCGCCCGCCCGCCGAGGTGCTCGGCGAGGCGCAGTGGCTGGCGAGCCAGGGCGTCACCGAGCTGGTGCTGGTCAGCGAGAACTCCACCTCCTACGGCAAGGACCTCGGGAACCTGCGCCTCCTCGAGCAGCTGCTGCCGCAGCTGGCCGCGGTCGAGGGCCTCGCCCGGGTGCGGGTCGCCTACCTCCAGCCGGCGGAACTGCGGCCGGGGCTGCTGGAGGCCATCGCGTCGACCGAGCGCATCGCGCCCTACTTCGACCTGTCCTTCCAGCACTCCTCGCCGTCGCTGCTGCGCCGGATGCGCCGGTTCGGCGGCACCGAGGACTTCCTCGCGCTGATCGAGCGGGCCCGGGCGATGGCGCCCACCGCCGGCTTCCGCACCAACGTCATCCTCGGCTTCCCGGGGGAGACCGAGGACGACGTCGCCGAGCTCGAGCGGTTCCTGGTGGCCGGCCGGCTGGACGCGGTCGGCGTCTTCGGATACTCCGACGAGGAGGGCACCGAGGCGGTGACCCTGCCCGGCAAGCTCGACCAGACCGAGATCGACGCCCGGGTCCGTCGGATCACCGACCTGGTGGAGGAGCTCACCGCCCAGCGGGCCGAGGACCGGGTCGGTGAGCGGGTCGAGGTGCTGCTCACCGACGACCTCGCGGCCGAGGAGGGGGAGGGCACGTGGCTGGGCCACGCCGCCCACCAGGACCCCGACGCCGACGGGACGACGACGGTGACCGGGGTGCCCGCCGGTGCGGTCGCCGGTGGACTGGTCGCCGCCGAGGTCGTCGGCACCGACGGCGTGGACCTGGTCGCCACCGCGCTGGTGCCCGCGGTGGCCCGGTGAGCGCGCCCGCGACCCCGCTGACGGGCACCGCAGCGCCGCGGACGCGGGCGACGAGCGCCACCGAGGAGGCCGTATGAGCGCACCGGCGGACCCGGCCGCCACCCCGCCGCAGTCGGTGCGGGTGCTCAACCTGCCGAACGCGCTGACCGTGCTGCGGCTGGCCGTGGTGCCGGTCTTCGCCGTCCTGCTGCTCACCGACGGCGGTACCGACGAGTCGCAGCGGTACTGGGCCACGCTGTTCTTCGCGCTGGCCATCATCACCGACCGCTACGACGGGATGATCGCCCGCCGCACCGGCCAGGTCACCGAGTTCGGCAAGCTGGCCGACCCGATCGCGGACAAGGCGCTGACCGGCACCGCGCTCATCGCGCTGTCGGCCCTGTCGCTGGTGACCTGGTGGGTGACGCTGGTGATCGTCGTCCGCGAGGTCGGGGTCACCCTGCTGCGGTTCTGGGTGATCCGGCACGGTGTGATCGCGGCCAGCCGGGGCGGCAAGGCCAAGACCGTCGTCCAGGCGCTGGCGATCGGGCTCTACATCCTGCCGCTGGAGGGCGTGCTGGCCAGTGTCCGGTGGTGGGTCATGGCGGTGGCGCTGGTGCTCACCGTGGTGACCGGGCTGGACTACGTCTACCGCGCGCTGACGCTGCGCCGGACCAGCGCCCGGGCCATGCGCGCCGCCGCCGCGCGCCGCGCCGCGGGCCCGACCGGCGGCTCGCGCAGCGACGCCGCCGCCTGAGAGAGGACCCCGAGGAGGACCCCGTCCTCCCCACCGTTCGCAGGCTCGCGGCGGGGCCCGGGACGGGTCCGTCGACCCTCCGCGGGCTGAGGGCGGGACCCGGGAGGGGGGCGCCCCGGAAGACAGCCTCCGAGCACGGCGTTACGCCCAGAGCGGACGCGCCGGGGATGGCGCGGTGCCTGTCGGTGGCGCCGCGTACCGTGAGCGCACGGCACCCTCCGGGAGCCGCCGCTTCCGCACAGGCAGGACAGGAGACGGCCATGACGCTGCTGCGCACCCAGCTCGGGACGACCCTGCGCGGCCACCGGCTGCGTCAGCGTCGGACGCTGCGCGACGTCTCCGGAGCCGCCCGGGTGAGCCTGGGCTACCTCTCCGAGGTGGAACGCGGGCAGAAGGAGGCCTCCTCCGAACTGCTGGCCTCCATCTGCGACGCCCTCGACGTCGAGCTCGCCGACCTGTTGGCCGAGGTCAGCCTCGGCCTGCGCGGGGACGACGTCCGGGTCCGCCCGCTGGTCCCCGCGACCGGGGGGTCGCCGGACGAGCAGCAGGTGCCCGCGCAGTCCGCGGAGCAGGCGGCCGCCGAGCCGGCCCTGGCCCTCGTCGGTGCACCGGCCCGCCCCGGCGCGCGCCCGGGCGAGGCGGTCTCGCTGGCCGCCTAGGCACGCCCCGACACGGCCGGCCCCGGTGCCGGCCTCCTTGACTCGCCGCCGCCCCGGTGCCAGACAGGGACCCATGGCGACGGTCGGCCCGCTCTCCCCGGATCCCGCGCTGCCCCCGGACTGGGCACCGCCCGGCCCGGCGCACCGGCCCGGTGCGCACACCCGCGCCGGCAACGCCATGAACCGGACCCGCGCCGGCCTGCTCGACGGGGCGGCGCACGCGTTCGCCGGTCGGGGCCTGCGCCGCAGCACCATGCAATCCGTCGCCGGCGCGGCCGGGGTGGCCAAGGCGACGCTGTACAACCACTTCCGCACCAAGGACGAGGTCGCCCGCGCCCTGCTCGCCGCGGAGCTGGACCGGCTGACCGCACTCGTCGCCGGCCTGCCCCCGGCTGCCGCGCTGGGCGCCCTCGCCGACGAGCTGGCCGGGCACCCGGTGCTGCGCCGGCTGGCCGCCGACGAGCCGGAGGTCCTGACCGCCCTGCTCGCCGCCGGACCGGCCCGCTGGAGCGACGTCGTCGGGCGGATCGCAGGCGCGCTGGGGACCGACCCGGCCACCGCCGACCTGATCGCGCACTGGCTGGTGGGGGTCGTCCTCCAGCCGGGCGAGCCCGCCGCGAGGGCCGCCGCGGCGGACCGCCTCGCCGTGCTGGTGGACGCGGCCGCACCCCCGTCCTGACCCCCCGACGGCGGCGCGCGGCGCGCGGAGCGGCATGGCATCGTGACAGTCCGACGCCGCTGTCCCCCAGCGGCGACCGGCTGCCGGCCGCCGACGGAGGTCGCCATGCGGTACCTGTTCCGCCCGCCCGGCACCGACGGCCACGGGTTGCTCACCCTGCCGTGGAACGAACCGCTCGAGGAGTGGGACCCGGAGCTGCTGCTCGAGGTGCCGCAACGCGGCATCTCCCGGCACGTCGTGCGCTTCGTCGCCGAGCAGGGCCAGGTCTTCGCACTCAAGGAGATCGCCGAGTCGCTGGCGCGGCACGAGTACGCCCTCCTCGGTGAGTTCGAGGAGGAGGGCCTGCCGTCGGTCTCGGTCCTCGGCATCTGCGTCGACCGGCCGCACGGGCAGGACGCCATCCTGGTCACCCGGTACCTCGAGTACTCGATGTCCTACCGGTACCTGTTCTCCCGGCCGCACGGCGAGCACTCCGCCGACCAGCTGCTGGACACGATGGTCGTGCTGCTCGTCCGGCTGCACCTCGCGGGGGTGTTCTGGGGCGACTGCTCGCTGTCCAACACCCTCTTCCGGCTCGACGCCGGCACGCTCGCGGCCTACCTGGTGGACGCCGAGACCGCCGAACGCCACCCGCAGCTGTCCCGCGGCCAGCGGGCCTACGACGTCGACCTCGCCCGGGAGCGGGTGGGTGCCGAGCTGCTCGACCTGCAGTTCGGCGAGCTCCTCCCCGCGGGCTGCGACCCGATCGAGCTCGCCGACAGCCTGCCCCCGCGGTACGAGGCGCTCTGGGACGAGGTGACCCGCGAGGAGGTCTTCCGGCGGGACGAGCAGCGCTACCGGGTGGCCGAGCGGTTGCGCCGGCTCAACGACCTGGGGTTCGACGTCGGCGAGGTCGAGCTGATCACGCTGCCCGACGGCGGGGTGAAGCTGCGGGTGGAGACCCGCGTGGCCGAGCCGGGGCAGCACCGCCGGGAGCTGTTCCGGTTGACCGGGCTGGAGGTGCAGGAGAACCAGGCCCGGCGGCTGCTCAACGACCTGCGTGCCTTCCGCGCCTACCTGGAGCAGAAGGCCGGCGGCCCGGTCGCCGAGACCGTCGCCGGCTACCGCTGGCTGGCCGAGGTGTACCAGCCGGTGGTCGACGCCATCCCGCCCGAGCTGGCCGGCCGGCTCGCGCCGGCCCAGGTGTTCCACGAGGTGCTCGAGCACCGGTGGTTCCTGTCCGAGAAGGCCGGCCGCGACGTCGGGACGACGGCCGCGGCGCGCTCCTACGTCGACACCGTGCTGCCCCGGACCCCCAAGGAGATGACCACACCGTCGGTGATCGCGGGCCTGGGCAAGGACGGCTGAGCACCGTCCCGGGCGCCGACATGCCGACGCGACACGCCAGGACGTCTCGGTCAGGTCGCGATCAGCCGGATCCGCACCGCTTCGAATTGACACCCCCCGTGACCTGCACCACGCTCCAAGTCGCTGGGTGACCGACCGGCGTCCGAAGCCAACGGAGGCGATGACCGTGCCCGTCCATCCCGGTAGCCGGCCACGACACGGACGAGGGAGCAGCCGGCGGCGCGGCCTCGCCGGCACCGCCGCGGCGCTCGTGGCCAGCGGCACTCTGGCGGCCTGCGGCGGTAGCGGCGGCGGCGCCTCCGCGCTGACCTGGTACATCAACCCGGATTCCGGTGGCCAGGCCGAGATCGCCTCGCGCTGCACGGAGCAGGCGGATGGCCGGTACACGATCGAGGTCTCGCAGCTGCCGCGCGACTCGCCCTCGCAGCGGGAGCAGCTCGTCCGGCGTCTCGCCGCCGAGGACAGCTCCATCGACATCATGAGCCTGGACCCGCCCTACATCCCGGAGTTCGCTCAGGCCGGGTTCCTGGCCCCGGTGCCGGACGACGTCGCCGAGCGGGTCACCGAGGACGTCGTGCAGAGCGCCATCGAGGGCTCGACGTGGAACGAGGAGCTCGTCGCGATCCCGTTCTGGGCCAACACGCAGCTGCTCTGGTACCGCAAGTCGGTCGTCGAGGCCGCCGGCCTCGACATGGAGCAGCCCGTCACGTGGGATCAGATCGTCGAGGCGGCCAGGTCGACGGGGACGACCGTCAGCGCCCAGGGCATCCGCTCAGAGTCCCTCACGGTGTGGGTGAACGCGCTCACCGAGTCGGCCGGCGGCTCGATCATCGAGGAGCAGGCCGACGCTCCCGAGGACTACGAGTTCGGTCTCGTCTCCGATGCGGGGACGCGCGCCGCAGAGGTCATGCGCAGCGTAGCCGAGTCCGGGACCACCGGCGCGGCCTTCTCCACCGCCAACGAGGACTCCAACGCCACCCAGTTCGAGGGCGAGAGCGGCGGCTTCATGGTCAACTGGCCGTTCGTCTGGCCCCGCGCCCTCAGCGCCGTCGAGGCCGGCACGATGGAGCCCGACGTCCCCGACGACTACGGCTGGGCCCTCTACCCACGCGTCGACGCGGACCAGCCCAGCGCGCCACCGTACGGCGGCATCAACCTCGGGATCGGCGCCTTCGCGGAGAACGTCGACTTCGCCTTCGAGGCGGCCGAGTGCATCGTCTCCGAGGAGAACCAGGCCTACTACTTCACGACCAACGGCAACCCCGCGGCCAAGGCCTCGGTGTACGACGACCCCGAGGTCATCGAGGTGTTCCCGCAGGCGCCGGTGATCCGGGAGTCGCTCGAGCTCGCGGCCCCCCGACCGCTGACGCCGTACTACAGCGAGGTCTCCGGGTCGATCCAGCGCGAGTACCACCCGCCGGACTCGGTCGACCCGGAGCAGACACCCGAGCAGGCCACTGACCTGATCACTGCGGTTCTCGCTGGGGAGGAGTTGCTGTGAGCTCGACGACGCTCCCGCCGCGGGAGAAGACGCAACCGGTGTCGGCGCCCCCGCACGGGCTCTCCGACAGGTCACGCGCCGAACGCAAGCTCGGCTGGTTGCTGGCCGGGCCGGCCTTCATCGTGATGCTCCTCGTGACCGCCTACCCGATCATGCAGGCGGTCTACGACTCGCTGTTCTCCTACCGGCTCACCGACCCGGAGAACCGGTCGTTCAACGGCCTGCAGAACTACTGGGTCGTGCTGAGCGACGGGCTGTGGTGGCAGGCGATCTGGGTGACGGTGTTCATCACCGTGGTCACCGTCCTCGTGGAACTCGTCCTGGGCTTTGCGCTGGCCTTCGTCATGGCGAAGGCGCTCCGGTCCCTGCGGCCGGTGCTGCGTGCGGCGATCCTCATCCCGTACGCGGTCATCACGGTCGTGTCCGCCTACGCCTGGCAGTTCGCGTTCGACGTCAACACGGGATTCGTCAACAGCTGGTTCGCCTGGCTGCCCGGCGTCGCTGCGGACACCGACTGGTTCGGCGAACGGTGGACCTCGCTGCTGGTGATCTGCCTGGCCGAGATCTGGAAGACCACACCGTTCATCTCGCTCCTGCTGCTCGCCGGCCTCGCGCAGGTGCCGGAGGTCCTCCAGGAGGCGGCCAAGGTCGACGGCGCCACCGCGTGGCAACGTCTCTGGCGGGTCACCATCCCGAACATGAAGGCCGCCATCATGGTGGCGCTGCTGTTCCGCACCCTCGACGCGTTCCGGATCTTCGACAGCATCTTCATCATGACCGCCGGTGCGAACGGGACGGAATCGGTGTCCTTCCTCGCCTATCGGCAGACCATCACCCGTGTCGAGATCGGGCTGGGGTCGGCGGTCTCGGTGCTCCTGTTCCTCGCCGTCGTGCTCATCGCGTTCGGGTTCATCAAGGGGTTCAAAGTCGATCTGGCCCAGACGAGGGGAGAGCGCTGATGTCCACCAGGTCGAAGGTGTGGTGGTGGCTCGGCGGGGCGCTGATCATCATCTACTGCCTGTTCCCGATCGCCTGGATCATCTCGCTGTCGTTCAAGGCGCCCGCCGACGTCTCCAACGCGTCGTTCCTCCCCACGGATGCGTCCTGGAGCAACTACCAGGAGATCTTCACCGGGTCGGCGGCGGACCTGTTCCTGCCGGCGCTGCGCAACTCGTTCGGCATCTGCCTCATCGCGACGGCGGTCTCCTGCCTGCTGTCGATGTTCGCGGCCTACGCCATCGCACGGCTGGACTTCCCGGGCAAGAAGCTGATCCTGTCCACCGCCCTCGCCGTGGCGATCTTCCCGGTGATCTCGATCGTCACGCCGCTGTTCAACGTCTGGCGGCAGATCGGTCTCTACGACACGTGGCTGGGCCTGATCATCCCGTACCTGTCCCTGACGCTGCCCATCTCCATCTGGACCATGTCGGCCTTCTTCCGCGAGATCCCGTGGGAGATGGAGCAGGCCGCGCAGGTCGACGGCGCCACGACGTGGCAGGCCTTCCGCCGCGTCATCGTGCCGCTGGCCGCCCCCGGCGTCTTCACGACGGCGATCATCGCGTTCTTCATCGCGTGGAACGACTTCGCCTACGGCATCTCGCTGACGTCGACCGACGCGTCGCGCCCGGTTCCGGCGGCGCTCGGCCTGTTCTCGGGCGCGTCGCAGTTCGAGGATCCCACCACCGTGATCGCCGCGGCCGCGGTCGTCGTGACCATCCCGGTCGTCGTGCTGGTGCTCCTGTTCCAGCGGCGCATCGTCGCCGGCCTGACCAACGGCGCTGTCAAGGGCTGAGCGTTCCCAGACTCTGCACCGACCGACCCACCGAAGGTGGATCGACTCATCGAAGGGCGAGACCCATGGCCTCCATCGAGATGCGCAACATCGTCAAGCAGTACGGCGACGGTTTCCCCGCCGTGAACGACGTCAGCCTGGACATCGCCGACGGGGAGTTCATGATCCTGGTCGGCCCGTCCGGGTGCGGGAAGTCCACCCTGCTGCGGATGATCGTGGGCCTCGAGGACATCACCAGCGGCGACATGATCATCGGCGGGAAGCGGGTCAACGACCTCGCGCCGCGCGACCGCAACCTGTCGATGGTCTTCCAGAACTACGCGCTCTACCCGCACATGACGGTGTACGAGAACATCGCCTTCCCGCTCCGGCTGTCCAAGACCCCGGACGACGAGGTCCGCCGCCGGGTCACCGAGGCCTCGGACGTGCTCGAGCTCAAGGAGCACCTGGAGCGCAAGCCGGCCAACCTCTCCGGCGGTCAGCGGCAGCGGGTCGCGATGGGACGCGCCATCGTGCGGCAGGCCGAGGCGTTCCTCTTCGACGAGCCGCTGTCGAACCTCGACGCCAAGCTGCGCGGCCAGATGCGCACGGAGATCTCCCGGCTGCAGCGGCGGCTCGGCATCACCACCGTCTACGTCACCCACGACCAGACCGAGGCGATGACGCTCGGCGACCGGGTCTGCGTCCTGCGCAAGGGCAAGATCCAGCAGGTCGCGTCTCCTCGCGAGCTCTACGAGCAGCCGGTGAACCTCTTCGTCGCCGGGTTCATCGGCTCGCCGCCGATGAACTTCCTGCCGGCCACCCTCGAGGGCGACCGCCTGCAGACGCCGTTCGGCCACGTGCAGCTGGACGAGCGTCGTGCCAGTGCGGTCAAGGGCCGCGACCTGCTCCTGGTCGGCATCCGGCCGGAGTACTTCGAGGACGCCTCGCTGGTCGACGAGGCCAAGCGGCCGGTGGGCTCGCTCTTCCGGGCGCGGGTCGACGTGACCGAGTGGCTGGGTGACTCGCAGTACGCCTACATCCCCTACGAGGCGCCGGAGGTCATCCGCAACCAGCTGCGGGACCTGTCCCGCGAGCTGGACTCGGAGGAGCTGCGCACCCAGGCGATCGTGTCGATCGACGCCACCAGCCGCATCCGTGAGGGGCGGGAGGCGGAGTTCTGGCTCGACAGCCGCAAGGTGCACGTCTTCGACCCGCAGTCGGGGGAGAACCTCACCCGCGACGCCGAGGCCGGCGCCCGGCTGACCCAGATGGCGACGGAGGACCGGGTGGAGCAGGTGCAGGACGCGCAGGCGTCGGGGCAGACGGTCGGCGGCTCGCACCGCGCCGGCGCGGCCTGACCCGGGAGCAGCGTCGCCGGCGGCCGACCGGGCCGCCGGCGACGCTGCTCCACTTCCACCGAGAACCCCACACGTCCCCCCGGTCCGGCGTCCGCCGGGCCGGGGGTCGAGCACGCCTGGAGCACGATGCCCGCCACCGCCGGGGAGGGACGCCGCCCGTGGTGGCGGACCGCCGTCGTCTACGAGGTCTACCTGCGCAGCTTCGCCGACTCCGACGGGAACGGCCTCGGTGACGTGAACGGCCTGCGCGGCCGCCTGGCGCACCTGGTCGACCTCGGCGTCGACGCCGTCTGGATCACCCCCTGGTACCCGTCGCCCATGGCCGACGGCGGCTACGACGTCAGCGACTACCGGGACATCGACCCCCGCGTCGGCACCCTGGCCGACGTGGACGCGCTGCTCGCCGAGGCGCACGCCGCGGGTCTGCGGGTCGTCATCGACCTGGTGGCCAACCACACCTCCGCCGAGCACCCGTGGTTCGCGGCGGCCGTGGCCGGCGGCCCCGGTGCGCCGGAGCGGGCCCGCTACTTCTTCCGCGACGGTCGGGCGGGGGGCGCCGAACCGCCCAACGACTGGATCAGCGCGTTCGGCGGCCGGGCCTGGACCCGCGTGACGGAGCCCGACGGCCGTCCCGGGCAGTGGTACCTGCACCTGTTCGCCCCGGAACAGCCGGACCTCGACTGGGACGACATCACGGTCCAGGAGGAGTTCGACGACATCCTCCGGTTCTGGCTGGACCGCGGCGTCGACGGCATCCGGGTCGACGCCGCGCCGGCGATGGCGAAGCTGCCGGGCCTGCCGGACGCCGGTCACCGGCCCGGCGCGCTGTTCGAGTCGAGCGCCTGGGTCGACAACCCGCACTGGGACGTCGACGAGGTGCACGAGATCTTCCGCCGCTGGCGCCGGATCGGGGACACCTACGACGGCGACCGTCTCTTCGTCTCCGAGGCCGTGGTGAACGGCCCCGAGCGGCTCAGCCGGTACGTGCGGCCGGACGAGCTGCACACCACCTTCAACTTCGACTACCTGAAGGCACCCTGGGACGCCGGCAGCATCCGTGCGGTCATCGAGGGGACGCTCGCCGCGCTGGCGCCGGTCGGCGCCCCGGCCACCTGGGTGCTGTCGAGCCACGACGAGACCCGGCACGTCACCCGCTTCGGCCGCGTCAGCAGCGGCGCCGCCACGATGGGCTTCGACGCGTCGGCGCCCGCCGACCTGGAACTGGGGCTGCGCCGGGCCCGGGCCGCCGCGCTCCTGACGCTGGCGCTGCCGGGTGGGGCCTACCTGTACCAGGGCGAGGAGCTCGGGCTGCCGGAGGTGGAGGACCTCCCCGAGGAGGTCCTGCAGGACCCCACCTGGGAGCGCTCGGGTCGCACGGCCCGCGGCCGGGACGGCTGCCGGGTGCCGCTGCCCTGGTCGGGGGACCGGCCGCCGTTCGGGTTCTCGGCCGACGGCGTCCAGCCGTGGCTGCCCCAGCCGGAGTCGTGGCGCGGGCTCACCGTCGCCGCGCAGCGGGAGGACCCGTCGTCCACGCTCTCGCTGTACCGCGATGCGCTGCGGCTGCGCCGGTCACTGCACGGTCTCGCGGACGACGCACCCCTGACCTGGCACGAGGTCGGACCCGACGTCGTGGCCTTCGACCGCGGACCGGCGTTCCGGTGCGTGGTGAACATGTCGGCCCGCCCCCTCCCGCTGGCCGGCCTCGGACGTCCGGTCCTCCGCAGCGGGGACGACGGCGACGCCCTGCCACCGGACACCGCGGCCTGGCTCGTGACCGGCTAGCCGCGGAGGGAGCGGGTCAGCACCAGGCGGTCCTGCCCCGGCCCGGCGCGGTCGCGCGACAGGTGCGCGCTCGCGCCCAGCGCGGTGGCGAACCCGACCGCGGCGACGTCGTCCGGACGCGCCGTGGCCTGGACGACGCGCGCCCCGGTCTCTCCCGCCAGCCGGTCGAACCAGCCCACCAGGCGGCGGCCCAGGCCGGTCCACCTCCGGTCGGACCGCACCGCGAGCAGGTGGAGGTAGGCCAGCCGGTCGACGGTGACCACGCCGAGCAGGTAGCCCGCGTCGGTTCCCTCGGCGCTGCGGGCGAGCACGCCGAAACCGCCGAACTGGTCGAACCACACCGGGTCGTGCAGGGCCCGGGTGTCGGTGTCCCAGAAGTGCTCGTGGGCGGCGAGCAGCCGGGCCCGGACGACGGTCGCCGAGAGCTCGGCGAACCCGACGAGGGCCACCTCGTCGGCGGCGGTCACCTGCGGGCTGCCGCCAGCTCGTCGCGGGTCGGTGGGTCGGCGCCCACACGGGTGCAGTTGAGCGCCGCCACCAGCGCGGCGTCGTCGACGATGGGCAGCAGCCGCTCGTCGGGGAGTTCCTGCAGCGCGGTCCGGGTCGTGACGCCGGCGGCCAGGAGCCCGGCGAACAGCCCGGCGGCCAGCGAGTCGCCGGCGCCCACGGTGTCGACGACGTCCACCGGAGGCGGCTCGCGGTGCAGCAGCGCGCGGCCCGGCCGGGCGATCCGCAACGGTGCGCCGCCGTCGGTGAGCACCACCAGCGCCGCTCCACGGTCGGCCCAGCGCAGCGCGGTCGCGTCCAGGTCATCGCCGGCGTCGGGCTCGAGCCAGTGCAGGTCCTCGGCGCTCACCTTGACCACGTCGGCCCGGGCGAGCAGCCGGTCCAGGCGGGCACGGACCTCGGCGCGGCTGTTGCCCAGCGCGGTCCCGACCGGCCCGTCGGCGAGCATCGGGCGGACGTTGGGGTCGACGCTGATCAGCGCGCGGTCCTCGGCGGCGACCCGCTCGACGAGCCGGGCGATCGCGTCGCAGCCGGGCGGGGTCCAGCTGGAGATGGAGCCGACGTGCAGGATGGCCGTCTCCTCGGGGAGGACGGCGGCCAGCTCCTCGTCGGTCCACTGCCAGTCGGCCGCGCCGAGGACGTGGAAGCCGTAGTCGGGTGAGCCGTCCGCGCCCAGGCCCACGACGGCCAGGCTGACCGGCTCGTCGGCGGCCACGAACCCGCCCGGGTCGACCCCGGACAGCTCCGCGTGCCGGCGCAGCGCCGGGGCGAGGGGGCCGGTGCCGAGCCGGGCCAGCAGCCGCACCGCCACCCCGAGCCGCCCGGCCGCCACCGCGACGTTGAGCGCGTTGCCGCCGGGTCGTGCCACGTACCGCGGCGCGGTGCCCTCCGGCCCGGCGTCCGCCGTGGGATCGGGCAGCAGATCGACGACCAGTTCACCCAGGACGCTCAACACCGGGCTCTCGGTGGACACCCCGAGACCCTAACGGGGGAGGGCCGGGGACGTCCCTGGTGGCTCACGGCCCGGCAGACCTGGGACGATGACGGGGACGACCATCGCTGCGGCCCGCCGGCCGGGGGATGACCGGTGGACGATCCGCGCCGATCAGGAGGACCGATGCCCAACCCGTTCGTGAAGATGTGGAAGTACCTCACGGCCTCCGCCAACGCCAAGATCGACGAGAAGGCCGATCCGAAGATCCAGATCGCCCAGGCGATCGAGGCCGAGCAGCAGCGGCACCAGGCGCTGGCCAACCAGGCGGCCGCCGTCCTGGGCAACCAGCGGCAGCTGGAGATGCGGCTCAACCGGCAGCTCGGTGAGGTGGAGAAGCTGCAGGCCTCGGCCCGCCAGGCGCTGGTGCTGGCCGACCAGACCCGCGCCGCGGGGAACGGGGGCAAGGCCGCGGAGTACGAGAACGCCGCGCAGGCCTTCGCCACCCAGCTGGTGGCCGCCGAGCAGGCGATGGAGGACCTCAAGCGCAGCCACGACGAGGCGCTGCAGGCCGCCGAGCAGGCCCGCGGTGCGGTCGAGCAGAGCCGCATGCGCCTGCAGACGACGCTGGCCGAGCGCACCAAGCTGATGAGCCAGCTCGAGCAGGCCAAGATGCAGGAGCACGTCGCCGCGTCGCTCAAGCAGGTCAACGAGCTGTCGGCACCGGGGAACACGCCCAGCCTGTCGGAGGTCCGCGACAAGATCGAGGCGCGGTACGCCAACGCCCTGGGGCAGGCCGAGCTCGCGCAGACCTCGGTCGAGGGCCGGATGCTCGAGGTGCAGAAGGCCACGCTCGACGTCGCCGGGGCCTCCCGCCTCGACCAGATCCGGGCCTCCATGGGCCAGCCCTCGGGGCCGGCCGCGGTCACCGGCGGATCTGTCGGGCCGGCGCTGGAGAAGGGGTCGCCGACGGTCGAGACCCCGGCATCGCAGCCGGTGGCCCAGCCCGCCGAACGCCCGGAGCAGCAGTAGAGGACCCCCTCCTACCCACCCCTCGCACGCTCGGGGGGCTGGAGGGGCCGCCTCAGGGCGCGCTGGGCAGCGGTGGTGGCCGGCCGGGCTCGCCGGTGCGCGCGGACGGGTCGATCGGCGAGCGTGCGGCCTGGCAGCGCGGGCACCAGTAGGTGACGCGTTCCTGCAGGTCCGGGCCCTGGTCGCCGCGCAGGATCGCCGTGCCGCAGCGGCGGCACGGGCGGTCCTTGTGGCCGTAGACCCAGTGGTGCCGGCCGCGACGCAGGTCGCCCGTGGTGCTCTGCTCGGGGTGCTCGCGATTGGCCAGCATCAGCGTGCGGGCGCGCTCGACCAGTCCGCCGAGGTCGGCGACGTCGGCCACCCGCGCCCACGGGTGGACGCCGCAGAGGAACAGCGACTCGACCTTGTAGAGGTTCCCGATGCCGGCCAGGTTGCGCTGGTCGAGGAGGGCGACCCCGATCTGCTCGTCGGGGTGGGCCAGGAGCCGCCGCAGCGCCTCCTGGAGATCCCAGTCGGGAGCCAGGACGTCGGGGCCGAGGTGACCGACCAGCTGGTCCTCGTGGGCGGTGCGGACCATGGCGATGTCGTGCAGCCGGTAGCCGACGCACTCCCACTCGTCGGTGGCGAGCACCGCCCGGACGGCGAACGCGGGGCCGCCGCGCCACTTCGCGCCGGGCCGGTAGATGTGCCAGCTGCCGTCCATCCGGAAGTGGGTGCGCAGCGTCCAGCCGTCGGCGAAGCGGACCAGCAGGTGCTTTCCGCGGGGCACGACCTCGGTGACGGTCGAGCCGGCGAGGTCGGTCGCGGCCAGCTGGGGCACGCGCAGCTCGCCGCGGCGCAGCGTCGAGCCGGCGAGGGCGGTGTTCATCCGCTTCGCCGCCAGCCAGACGGTGTCTCCCTCGGGCACGCCGCCAGTGTCCCCTCCGGGCCGGTGAGCTGCTGTGACACCGCCGACAGCCGGGATGACCGGCGGGTCTCTCAGCGCTGAGGTGTCCGTGGCCGTGACAACCCTGCTCCGCTCCCGCCTGTCCCGCCAGGAGGTCGCGGGCCGGACTCCCGAGCCGGTGACCGTCACCGTCGCCCGCGTCGTCCGCCCGCACCGGCGGCAGGCCTTCGAGCGGTGGGCCGCCGACGTCCTCGCGCTGGCCGCGACCTTTCCCGGCAACCTCGGCGGCACGCTGCTCAAGCCCGGGCCGGGCAGCTCGGAGTACCACCTGGTGTACCGGTTCACCGACGACGCCTGCCTGGCCGCGTGGGAGCGTTCCGAGGAGCGCCGGACCGCCCTCGAGCGGATGCAGGAGATGGTCGACGAGGAGCGGTACGCGCGGGTCGCCGGGCTGGACAGCTTCTTCACCCGGCCGGCCGCACCCGGCCCGCGCTGGCGGTCGACGGTGCTCACGATCGCCGCGGTCTTCCTCATCACCTCGACGCTGCAGCTGCTCTTGATGCCGCACCTCGGCGCCTGGCCGTGGCCGGCCCGGCTGCTGCTGTCGGCGTGCCTCGTGGTCGTGCTGCTCGGCTACGTCGTGATGCCGACGCTGACCCGCGTCTTCGCACGCTGGCTGCACCCCGCGCGCGACTGACCGCTGCTCCGGGCCGCATCTGCCGGCCTCGGATCAGGCGCGCAGGCGCAGCCCGCGGGGGGTGGCCGCGAAGCCGGCGGCCTGGAGCGCCGAGGACAGGGGTGTCGTCTCGTGCACCGACGCGCCGTCGGCCTTCTGCACGACCATCCGGCCGAGCGCACCCGCGGAGGCCGCACCGGAGAGCGCCGTCGCGGCCTCCTTGAGCAGCGTCTCGTCCTCGGTCCAGGAGAGCAGCGTCTTGCCGCCCCGCTCCACGTAGAGCACCAGGTCGCCGTCGACCAGCACGACCAGCGCCCCGGCCTTGCGCCCGGCGCGGTGGCCCGCGGCTCGCCGTCCGCCGCCGCTGCCCTCGCCGACGTCGACGGCGTCCTCCGTCCCGGCCGTGCGCTCGGGCCACGGCAGGGCCGCCCCGTACACGTTGGCCGGATCCGTCGCGGCCAGCACGATCGCACCGCCGGGTACCCGGTCCGGTGTGGCGAAGCTGCGCAGCCGGTCGACCGACCCCGGCGTGCCGAACTGCGCGGCGCCGAGGGTCTCGACGAAGTAGCCGCGCCGGGCCCGGCCGTTCTCCTCGAACGCCCGCAGCACCGGGTAGACGGCGGAGAAGCCACCGGGGACCTGCTCGGCCATCACCGCGCCGCGGGTGAGCACCCCGTGCCGTTCCAGCAGGGCCTCGGCGCGGGCGGTCGTCCGCTTCGTGGGGTTGGCGTCGCGATCGGGCAGCCGTGACCAGCGGCCGGCCACCGTCGGCGGACCGGTGCGGGTCGGCATCGCCGGCCGGCCCAGCCGGGTGCGCCCGTACCGCGTGCGGTCCATCCTGGCGCGCGGCGGTGCCGGCTGCCGCTTGTGGGTGCCGCCGCCGGTCAGCCGGGTGCGGAGCGGGGCGAGGGTGTCGTTGGTGAGCACGCCGGCCCAGACGAGGTCCCACACGACGTCGGCCAGCGCGGCGTCGTCGGTGGCACCCACGAGGTCGGACAGCCCGCGGAAGAACACCGCCTGGCCGCCGGCCAGCCGCTCGAGCACGGCGGCCCCGGCGCCGCCCTCCACGGGCAGCTCCAGCGGGTCGGGGAGCAGCAACGGCGCCACGTCGGCCGGCACCAGGGTGATCCACCCGTCCCCGCCGGGCAGGCCCCCGGCCCCGGCCCACAGCACCTCCCCGGCGCTGGTCAGCTCGTCGAGCATCGCCGGGGAGTAGTCGCGGACCCGCGCGGGTAGCACCAGCGACTCCAGGGCGCTCGCGGGCACCAGGGCCCCGGCCAGCTGCTCGACCACGGCCAGCACGCCGTCCGGGCCCCGCATCCGGCTGCCGACCGACTGCCAGGACGGGGTGAACCGGGCGAGGGTGTCGATCGGCACCGGCTCCACCTCCTGGCGCAACCGGGCCAGGCTGCGCCGGCGGATCGACCGCAGCACGTCGGCGTCGCACCACTCCTGGCCGGTGCCGCCGGGGCGGAACTCGCCCGTGACCAGCCGGCCGGTGCCGACCAGCCGCTGCACGGTCGCGGTGACGACGGCGACCCCCAGCCCGAGCCGCTGGGCCACCTCGCCGGGCTGGAACGGGCCGTGGGTGCGGGCGTAGCGGCCGACGAGGTCGCCGAGCGGGTCGGGCACCGGCTCGGTGAAGACCTCGGGCACACCGACCGGCAGCGCGGTGCCCAGGGCGTCGCGCAGCCGGCCGGCGTCCTCGATGGCGACGTGGCGCTCCTCGCCCGCGATCCGCACGACCAGCGCGCGCCGGGCCGCGACCAGCTCCGCCAGCCACTCCCCGGACACGCCGCGGGCGGCGGCCTCGGCCGCGGTGAGGTCGCCGACCAGGCGCAGCAGGTCGCCCGCGCCGTCGAGGTCCCGGGGGTGGCGCGCGGCCGGCAACCGCTGCAGCTCGGCCTCGACCTCGGCCAGCGCCTCGGCGTCCAGCAGCTCCCGCAGCTCGGACCGGCCGAGCAGCTCGGCGAGCAGCCCGGTGTCGAGCGCGAGCGCCTGGGCCCGGCGCTCGGCCAGCGGCGCGTCGCCCTCGTAGAGGAACTGGCCGACGTAGCCGAACAGCAGCGACTGGGCGAAGGGGGAGGCCGACTGCGTCTGCACGTCCACGACCCGCACCCGCCGGGAGCGGACGTCCCGCATGAGCTCCTCCAGCCCGGGCACGTCGTAGACGTCCTGCAGCACCTCGCGGGCTGCCTCCAGCGTGATCGGGAAGCTGGAGAACTCGCTCGCCACCGAGAGCAGCTGGGCGGCCCGCTGCCGTTGCTGCCACAGCGGGGTGCGGCGGCGCGGGTCGCGGCGGGGGAGCAGGAGCGCGCGGGCGGCGCACTCGCGGAACCGGCTGGCGAACAGGGCGGAGCTGCCGACCTCGGCGGTCACCTCGCGCTCCACGTCGTCCGGGTCGAGGACGGCCAGATCGGCCTCGGGTGGCTCCCCGGTCGTGTCGGGGAGGCGGAGCACGATGCCGTCGTCGGAGTGCATGGACGCGACGTCCACGCCGTAGCGCTCCCGCAGCCGGGCGGCCAGCACCAGCGCCCAGGGGGCGTTGACCTGGGCGCCGAAGGGGGAGTGGACGACCAGACGCCAGTCCCCCAGCTCGTCGCGGAAGCGTTCCACGAGGAGCGTCCGGTCGTCGGGGAGGTGGCCGGTCGCCTGCTTCTGCTCGGCGAGGTAGGCCAGCAGGTTCGCCGCTCCCCACTCGTCGAGCCCGGCGGCCCGTGCGCGGTCGAGGCCGGCCTCCGGTGCGGCCGCGCCGACCTCGCGGAGGAAGGCGCCCAGTGCCCGGCCCAGCTCCAGCGGGCGGCCGGGGGCATCGCCGTGCCAGAACGGCATCTTGCCCGGCTGCCCGGGGGCGGGGCTGACCAGGACGCGGTCGTGGGTGATCTCCTCGATCCGCCACGAGGACGAGCCGAGCAGGAAGACGTCGCCGGTCCGGGACTCGTAGACCATCTCCTCGTCCAGCTCTCCGACCCGGCGCCCGCCGGTGCCCTCGCCGCCGACGAGGAAGACGCCGAACAGGCCGCGGTCGGGGATGGTGCCGCCACTGGTGACCGCCAGCCGTTGGGCGCCGCTGCGGGCGGTGAGGGTGTCGGTGACGCGGTCCCACGTCAACCGCGGCCGCAGCTCGGCGAAGGCATCGGAGGGGTAGCGGCCGGCCAGCATGTCGAGGACGGCCTGGAGCGCGGAGTCCGGCAGGGAGGCGAACGCTGCCGACCGGCGCACCAGGTCGGCCACCTCGTCGACCGTGCGCGGCCGTTCGGAGACGATCGCGACCACCTGCTGGGCGAGCACGTCGAGCGGGTTGCGCAGGTAGCGGATCGACTCGATCGCGCCGGCCTTCATCCGTTCCGCGACCAGCGCGCACTGCACCAGGTCACCCCGGTACTTGGGGAACAGCACGCCACGGCTGACCGCGCCCACCTGGTGGCCGGCCCGGCCGACTCGTTGCAGCCCCGAGGCCACCGTCGGCGGCGCCTCAACCTGGACGACCAGGTCGACGGCGCCCATGTCGATGCCCAGCTCGAGGCTGGAGGTGGCGACCACCGCGGGCAGCCGTCCCGACTTCAGCGCCTCCTCGACGACGGCCCGCTGCTCCCGGGACACCGACCCGTGGTGCGCCGCGGCCACCGGCTGCACGCCCTCGGGCACGCCGCCCCCGGAGCCCGCCTGTGCCATCAGGGCGGCGGCGTTCGTGCCCGGTGGGACCGTCTCCCCGGTCGCCCGCTCGTAGGCCAGCTCGTTGAGCCGGCTGGTCAGCCGTTCGGCCAGCCGCCGCGAGTTGGCGAAGACGATGGTGCTGCGGTGCGCCTGGACGAGGTCGAGCACACGTTCCTCGACCGCCGGCCAGATCGATGTCCGGGGCTGGTTGCCCGCCGCGGAGCCGTCCAGCTCACCGGTCGGCTGGCCCAGCGTGCTCATGTCCTCGACCGGGACGACGACCGACAGGTCCCACTGCTTGACCGATCCCGGTGCCACCACCTGCACCGGACGGCCGCCGGCCAGGAAGGTGGCCACCTCCTCGATGGGACGAACGGTCGCCGAGAGCCCGATCCGCTGGGCGGGGCGCTCCAGCAGCTCGTCCAGCCGGTCGAGGGTCACCGCCATGTGCGCGCCCCGCTTGGTGTCGGCGACGGCGTGCACCTCGTCGACGATCACCGTGTCGACACCGCGCAACGCCTCCCGGGCCGCGCTGGTGAGCAGCAGGAAGAGCGACTCGGGAGTGGTGATGAGGATGTCGGTGGGGCGGCGGGCGAACGCACGTCGCTCGTCGGCGGGGGTGTCACCGGAGCGGATGGCGACCTGGATCTCGGGGCGGGGCAGGCCCAGCCGCGCGGCGGCTTGACCGATGCCGGCCAGCGGCGCCCGCAGGTTGCGTTCGACGTCCACCGCCAGGGCCTTGAGCGGGGAGACGTAGAGCACGCGGCAGCGGGCCCGTTCGTCGGCCGGGACCGGCGTGCGGGCCAGCCGGTCGAGGGACCAGAGGAACGCGGCCAGGGTCTTGCCGGACCCCGTCGGCGCCACCACCAGCGCGTGCCCGCCACTGCTGATCGCCTCCCACGCACCCTCCTGCGCGGCAGTGGGCTCGGCGAAGGCGCCGGTGAACCACGCCCGGGTGGGCTCCGAGAACCGGTCGAGTGCGGTCACGGACCCAGTCTCCACAGGGGTACGACAGTCCGCTGGCGTGCGAGGACCACGAGGCCCGGCAGTTCCCCGCCGCCCGGCTTCCGCCGGGGACCGCACCCCGGCGGGTGCGAGGACCGGGCGCTCGGGTGAGGACGGTCGCGTCGGGCACACTGACGACCATGCGCCGTTCGCTGTACGAGGCCGAGCACCAGGACTTCCGGGAGATGGTCCGGGCCTGGGCCGAGAAGACGATCGTCCCGTTCCACGCCCAGTGGGAGAAGGACGGCATCGTGCCCCGGGTGGTGTGGACCTCCGCGGGTGCACAGGGCCTGCTCGGCATCGACATGGACGAGGAGTACGGCGGCGGCGGGGTCCGGGACTTCCGCTACCAGGCGGTCATCGACGAGGAGCTGATGCGCATCGGCGCGACCGGCGTCGGGTTCGCGCTGCACAACGACGTCGCCGGGCCGTACCTGCGGGACCTCGGCACCGAGGAGCAGCGGCGGCGCTGGCTGCCCGGCTTCTGCAGCGGCGAGCTGATCACCGCGATCGCCATGACCGAGCCGGCGGCCGGCAGCGACCTGCAGGGCATCCGGACGACGGCCCGCCGGGACGGCGACGCGTGGGTGCTCAACGGCTCGAAGACGTTCATCACCAACGGCATCAACGCCGACCTGGTCATCGTGGTGGCCCGCACGGACCCCGATGCGCCCGGCTCCAAGGGGATCAGCCTGCTGGTCGTGGAGCGGGACATGCCCGGCTTCACCCGCGGTCGCAACCTGGAGAAGGTGGGGCTCAAGGCCCAGGACACCGCCGAGCTGTTCTTCGACGGCGTGCGGGTGCCGGCGGAGAACCTGCTCGGCACGGAGAACCGCGGCTTCTACCACCTGATGGAGAACCTGCCGCAGGAGCGGCTGTCCATCGCCGTCGGCGCGGTGGCCTCGGCCGAGGCGGTGCTCACGCACACCGTCGACTACGTCACCAGCCGGACGGCGTTCGGCAAGCCGGTGAGCAGCTTCCAGAACACCCGGTTCGTGCTGGCCGAGCTGCAGACCGAGGTCACGATCGCGAGGACGTTCGTCGACGAGTGCCTGCGCCTGCTCAACGCCGGCGAGCTCACACCGGTCGACGCCGCGATGGCGAAGTACTGGACCACCGACCTGCAGAACAAGGTCGCCGACCGCTGCCTGCAGCTGCACGGCGGGTACGGCTACATGGACGAGTACTTCGTCTCCAAGGCCTGGCGCGACGCCCGCATCCAGCCGATCTACGGCGGGACGAACGAGATCATGCGGGAGATCATCGGCCGCTCCATGGGCCTGTAGGCGGGGTCCCGCGGTGAGGACCGGGGCGGCGACCGTCCTCGACCCGGTGCGGGTCCAGCGCCGGACCCTCGGCGTGCTGGGCGGCGGAGTGGCGCTCGGAGGCCTCGGCGTGACCGTCGGCATCACCGTGGGCGGTCTCCTCGCGCGGGACGTCGCCGGCACCGACACCGCGGCCGGGCTCGGGCAGACCGCGGGCGTGCTGGGTGCCGCCGTCATCGCCGTCCCGCTCGCCCGGATCAGCGACCGTGCCGGCCGTCGCACCGGGCTGGCCGCCGGGTACGCCGTCGCCGTCCTCGGCTCCGTGCTCACCGTCGTGGCCGCCGTCCTCTCGTCGCTGGCCCTGCTGCTGGTCGGGCTGTTCGCCTTCGGGGCATCCACCGCCTGCGGGCTGCAGGCGCGGTACGCCGCCGCCGACCTCGCCGAACCGGAGCACCGCGGACGGGCGCTGTCCCTCGTGGTGTGGGCGACCACGGTCGGCTCGGTGCTGGGACCCAACCTCGCCGGCCCGGGGGAGGTGCTCGGCGAGGCGCTGGGGCTGCCGCCACTCGGCGGGGCGTTCGCCATCTCGGTCGCCGTCTTCTCCCTCGTGGCGCTCGGCTTCCTCGTTCTGCTGCGCCCCGATCCGCTGCTGCTGGCCCGGCGGTTGCGCGGTGCGGGTGCGGGGTCGGGCGTCCGGGCCCGGCGCGCCACGTCGGCGGCGGTCCGGGCGGTGTGGGCCGACCCCGGGGGTCGACTCGGCCTCACCGCGGTGGTGGTGGCCCACTCCGTGATGGTCGGGGTCATGGTCATGACACCGGTGCACATGGGACACGGCGGCGGGACGGAGGGCGCCACGCTGCGCGTCATCGGGCTGGTCATCAGCGTGCACGTCGCCGGGATGTACCTGTTCTCGCCGCTGGTGGGCCTGCTCGCCGACCGCGCCGGGCGCCGGGCGACGGTCGCGGTGGCCGCCGCCCTGCTGCTCGCCGCGGCCGCGCTCGCCGGAACGGCCCCGCCGGGGGCCGCCGTCCAGCTCGGGGTGGGGCTGCTGCTGCTCGGCCTCGGCTGGTCGTGTGGGCTTATCGCCGGCTCGACGCTCGTCACCGAGGCGGTGCCGGAGGACCAGCGGCCCACCGCGCAGGGAGCGACCGACCTGCTCATGGGACTGGGCGCGGCGCTGGCCGGAGTGGCCGGCGGACCGCTGCTCGCGCTCGGGGGCTACGGCCTGGTCGCGGCCGTCTCCGCCGCCCTGGTCGCCCCGCTGGTCGCGGTGTGGGCCCGGCCGGGTACCGCAGCGGCGGCTCAGCGACCCCGGTAGTTGCGGTACAGGAGCACGAGGGAGACCAGCAGGCACAGCACGATGCCGATCTCGAGGACGAGGTCCCACGTCGACGACCCTGTGCTGGGAAACACGCCGCCAGCGTAGGAGCGGACGGCGTCCCCTGCGGGCGCGTTAACGTCGACGGCGTGCGCCTGCAGGAGTTCTGGTCCCGACTGGCCGACCACTTCGGCTCCATGCGTGCCGAGAGCGTCGCCCGGGACCACGTCTTCGCCTCCCTGGGCGGCCGGACCGCGGTGGAGGCCATCGAGGCGGGCCTGTCGGTGCGACGCGTGTGGCTGGCGATCTGCGAGGAGTACGAGGTGCCACGCAAGGAGCGGTGAGTCGGCAGACCGGGGCGTGTCACGCTGGCAGTCGAACACACGTTCGGGCTAGATTGGACGGCGCAGTCCACAGGCCGGGCGTTCCTCCACAGGTCCACCGCTTCCCCCGGAAGTGTCGGACCTCCGCCCTAGCGTCGACACCGACCCGCTTCCCCGTGATCCGAAGGTGAACACCATGGCAACGCTCGACCGCGACAAGGCCCTCGACATGGCCCTCGCCCAGATCGACAAGCAGTTCGGCAAGGGCTCGGTCATGCGGCTGGGCGACAACCCCGCGCAGGCGATCAAGGTCATCCCGACCGGTTCGATCGCCCTCGACATCGCCCTCGGCATCGGCGGCCTCCCCCGGGGCCGCGTCATCGAGGTGTACGGCCCCGAGGCCTCCGGCAAGACGACGGTCGCCCTGCACGCGGTGGCCAACGCCCAGGCGGCCGGCGGCATCGCGGCGTTCATCGACGCCGAGCACGCGCTCGACCCGGACTACGCCCGGGCCATCGGCGTCGACACCGACGCCCTGCTGGTCAGCCAGCCCGACACCGGCGAGCAGGCGCTCGAGATCGCCGACATGCTGATCCGCTCCGGCGCGCTCGACGTCATCGTCATCGACTCCGTCGCCGCGCTCGTGCCGCGGGCGGAGATCGAGGGCGAGATGGGCGACAGCCACGTCGGTCTGCAGGCCCGGCTGATGAGCCAGGCGCTGCGCAAGATCACCGGCGCGCTGAACAACTCCGGCACCACGGCGATCTTCATCAACCAGCTGCGTGAGAAGGTCGGCGTGGTCTACGGCTCACCGGAGGTCACCACCGGTGGCCGCGCCCTGAAGTTCTACTCGTCGGTCCGGCTCGACGTCCGGCGGATCGAGACCCTCAAGCAGGGCACCGACGCCGTCGGCAGCCGGGTCCGGGTCAAGGTCGTGAAGAACAAGGTGGCCGCGCCGTTCAAGCAGGCCGAGCTCGACCTCATCTGGGGCCTCGGCTTCAGCCGGGAGGGTGGCCTGATCGACGCCGGCGTCGAGCAGGGCTTCATCCGCAAGTCCGGTGCCTGGTACACGTACGAGGGCGACCAGCTCGGCCAGGGCAAGGAGAACGTCCGCACCTTCCTGCGGGACAACCCCGACCTCGCCGACGAGATCGAGAAGAAGGTCAAGGAGAAGCTGGGTATCGGTGCGCAGCTCGACGCGCCCGCCGCCGACCCCACCGACCCCGTCGACTTCTGAGCCGGTGAGCGGTTGGCCCGAGGCGCGCCGGCGTCAGGCTCCCGGCAGCCGACGCGGGCGGCGCTCCGGAACGTCCCCTGACCCGGACGGTCCGGACGTCGCCCCGCCGGACGGCGGTGCAGAGAACGAGGACGAGGCGGGCGATCCCGAGCAGGTCGCTCGGTCGATCTGCCTGCGGGCGCTCACCGGTGCGCCGAAGACCCGTCAGCAGCTGGCCGATCTCCTGGCCAAGCGGGGAGTTCCCGACGACGCCGCCGAGCGGGTCCTCGACCGCTTCGGCGAGGTCGGACTCATCGACGACGCCGCGTTCGCCCGCGCCTGGGTGACGTCGCGGCAGTCGGGTCGCGGCCTGGCCCGGCGAGCGCTCAAGGCCGAACTGCGGGCCAAGGGCGTCGACGGGGAGGTCGCCGAGCAGGCGGTCGCCCTGGTGGACGACGAGGACGAGTGGGCGGCGGCGCGGCGGCTGGTCGAGCGCCGCCTGGGCAGTGTCCGCCGGGTCGACCGCGCCACCGCCGAGCGGCGGTTGATCGGCATGCTGGCCCGCAAGGGCTACGGCTCCGGGCTGGCCGCCTGGGTGGTGCGGGAGGCGCTCGACCAGGACGGGGCCGAGGAGGACGACGACGCCCCGGCGCAGCACAGCGACCTCGGCCTCGACGCCTGGCTTCCGTGAGCGCCTCCTGCGTCGTCGCCGCGCAGGTCAGGTGGGATCGGGGTCGTTCGGGCCCTGGCGGTGCCCCTCGGTGAGGCCGACCTCGCTGACGTACGGCTCGTGCCGCTTGCCGGCGTGCGCCTCCATCTGCAGGCGCTCGACCAGCTGCGGGTAGTGCGCCTCGAACGCCGGCCGCTCGGAGCGGATCTTCGGGATCTCCACAAAGTTGTGCCGCGGCGGCGGTGACGAGGTCGCCCACTCCAGCGAGTTCCCGTGGCCCCACGGGTCGTCGCGTAGCGCCAGCGCACCGTGCCGCCAGGACCTCACCACGTTGTAGAGGAACGGGATGATCGAGGCGCCGAGCACGAACGAGAAGATGGTCGAGACGGTGTTCAGCGTGGTGAACCCGTCACTGGGCAGGTAGTTGACGTACCGGCGCGGCATGCCCTCGTTGCCCAGCCAGTGCTGGATCAGGAACGTGCCGTGGAAGCCGATGAACGTCATCCAGAACTGCAGCTTGCCCAGCCGCTCGTCCATCATCCGGCCGCACATCTTGGGGAACCAGAAGGCGATCCCGGCGTTGGCGGCGAAGACGACGGTGCCGAAGACGACGTAGTGGAAGTGCGCGACGACGAAGTACGAGTCGTGCATGTGCCAGTCCAGCGGCGGACTGGCCAGCAGCACGCCGGTCAGGCCGCCCAGCAGGAAGGTCACCATGAAGCCGATGGACCACAGCATCGGCGTCTCGAAGGTCAGCTGGCCCCGCCACATCGTGCCGATCCAGTTGAAGAACTTCAGCCCGGTCGGCACGGCGATCAGGTAGGTCAGGAAGGCGAAGAAGGGCAGCAGCACCGCGCCGGTGGCGTACATGTGGTGCGCCCAGACCACCAGGGAGAGGAACCCGATGGCGAGGGTCGCGCCGACCATGCCCTTGTAGCCGAACAGCGGCTTGCGGCTGAACACCGGGACGACCTCGGTGATGATGCCGAAGAACGGCAGCGCGATGATGTAGACCTCGGGGTGGCCGAAGTACCAGAACAGGTGCTGCCACAGCATCGGCCCGGCCATCTCGTCGGAGTAGACGAGCGCGCCGAGGTTCCGCTCGGCCAGCAGCGCGAACAGCGCGGCGGTGAGGATCGGGAAGACCAGCAGCACGAGCATGCTGGTGACCAGCGCGTTCCAGGTGAAGATCGGCAGCCGGAACATCGTCATCCCGGGGGCCCGGAGGCAGACGATCGTCGCCATGAAGTTGACGCCCCCGAGGATCGTGCCGAGGCCGCTCACGGCCAGCCCGGCCATCCAGAGGTTGCCGCCGACGCCCGGCGAGTGCTCGACGGTCGACAACGGGGCATAGGCGGTCCAGCCGAAGTCAGGTGGTCCGCCGGGGGTGAGGAAGCCCGAGACGACGATCGTGCTGCCGAACAGGAACAGCCAGAAGGAGAACGCGTTCAGCCGCGGGAAGGCGACGTCGGGAGCGCCGATCTGCAGCGGCATGACCAGGTTGCCGAAGGCGAAGAACAGCGGCGTCGCGAACATCAGCAGCATCACCGTGCCGTGCATGGTGAACAGCTGGTTGTACTGCTCGGGGGAGAGGAACTGCAGTCCGGGCCGGGCCAGCTCCCCGCGCATCAGCATGGCCATCAGGCCGCCGAGGATGAAGAACACGAACGAGGCCGCCAGGTACATCAGGCCGATGACCTTGTGGTCAGTCGTCCGCAGCAGAGCGGTCAGGCGGGATCCGCGCTTGGGTGGGGGCAGGTCACTCGGGCGGCTGACGATCGGCTGCGGTGCGAGTGCGGTCATGCCGACTCCCGGGACGCTGACGAGCTCCGCCGGTGGTGGCGCTGCACCGTCCATGGTGGCCCATCGAGGGCCGGGACGGAACGGCTGAGCCGATCCGCCCGTGCGCAGGTCAGCCCGCGGTGCGGGCGACCGCCGACCAGGCGGACACGTCGACGGCCACGCCGTCCGGCGCCTCGTCGTCGGGCACCAGCCAGCTGCCCTCCGTGCCACGTCCGTGCGCGAGCCACGTCTGGATCTGCAGGTCGAAGGCGCGCTCGGAGGAGGCCGCCGAGCGGCTGACCGGGCCGAGGAAGGTCAGGTCCGACTCGTTCCCGCCGGCGAAGCGCAGCACCACGCGGCACCGGGATCGGCGGTGCCGGGCCGGCGGCACGACCTCGCGGACCACAGCGGTGGCGGCGCCCGCGGCGGCGGCGAAGTCGGGAGCGGCGGCGCGCATCCGGGCCACGAACTCCTGGGCGGCGTCCGTGCGACCGTCGGTCAGGCGCACCACGGCGGGCAGCGGCGGCACGGCGGGTCGGAGAGCGGTGTCCACGTCGTAGATCTCGGCAGTCCGGGCGACGGACGTGACCGCCCGGTGCACAGGAGTCCCACCTGCGTCACGTCACACCGGGACGGCGCCGCCACCCCCGCCCATCTGGACGTCGGCCGGCAGCTCCGGCTCGGCCACGGCGGCCGCCTTGGCACTGCGCCGCGTCCGGCTCTCGACGTACCGCGCCAGGGCGGAGAGCAGCACGTTGACCACGATGTAGATCACCCCGGCCGCCACGTAGAGCTGGAAGGTGTACATGCTGCCGAACTGGAAGTTGAAGAACTCCACGAGGCTGCGCGCGGTCCGCAGCAGCTCCACGTAACCGACGATGAAGCCCAGGGACGAGTCCTTGAGCAGCACCACCAGCTGCGCGACCAGGACCGGCAGCATCCGGCGCACCGCCTGCGGCAGCAGCACGAGCGTCATCACCTGCGTCTTGCGCATGCCGAGGGCGAAGGCTGCCTCCTGCTGCCCGCGGTCCACCGACAGGATCCCGGCCCGGAAGATCTCCGCCAGGACCGCCATGTTGTAGAGCGTCAGGCCGAGGACCAGCGCGCGGAACGCGGTCATGGGGACGCCGATGGTGGGGAGGAACAGCAGGCAGAACAGGATCAGGATCAGCAGGGGAACGGCGCGGAAGAACTCGATCACCACGCCCACGGGGGCCCGGACCCAGGCGTGGTCGGACAGCCGGCCGACCGCGAGCAGCGCACCGAGGACGGTGGCCAGCACCATGCCCACGGCGGCGACCGCGAGGGTGTTGACCAGTCCGTTCCACAGCGCCTGCGGCACACCGGACGCCGGGTCGAACAGGATCGCCCATCGAGCGGGGTCCAGCTGGCCGTTGGTGCCCAGCCGCCACAGGGCCACGCCGATGAGGCCCAGGACCACCAAGGCCCCGATGACGGTGCCGACGCGCTGCCGGCGCCGGGCCTTGGGGCCGGGCAGGTCGAACAGGACGCTCGTGCTGCTCATCGGACGATCGCCACCCGCTTCTCGATGGTCCGGATCACCCAGGCCGAGGGCAGCGTGATGACCAGGTAGCCGAGCACCACCGCGGCGAAGACGGCGAGCAGCTGGTCGGCGTTGAGGTTGGCCAGTCGCTGCAGCGCCGCGGTGAGCTCGGTGACGGCGAAGCCGGCGGCGATCGAGGTGTTCTTGGCCAGGGCGATCCACACGTTGCCCAGCGGCGGGACGACGGTGCGGAAGGCCTGCGGCAGCACGATGGTCCGCAGGGTCTGCCCGAAGTCCAGGCCGAGAGCGCGGGCGGCCTCGGCCTGTCCCGGGGGGACGGAGTTGATGCCGGAGCGCAGCGCCTCGCACACGAACGCGGCGGTGTACAGCGACAACGCGGCCACCGCCGTGATGAAGCGGGTGGGGAACTGCAGGTCGACGTAGACCAGGCCGAAGAAGAGGAAGAAGAACACCACCGTGAGCGGGGTGTTGCGGAAGACCTCGACGTAGAAGGTGGCCAGCCCGCGCAGCGGCGGCACGGGGCTCACCCGCATGCCGACGAGCACCGTGCCGAGCACGAGGGCGCACACGCCGCTGACGACCGAGAGGGAGAGCGTCGTCAGGAACGCCCGCCACAGCAGGTCGAAGTTGTCGCTGAGGAACTGCACCGCGGCCTCTCCACGTCGGGGACGAGGCGGCGCCGCCGGGCGGGATCCGCCCGGCGGCGCCGCGGGGACTCAGTAGCGGTCGACCGCCGGCGGCTCGGGGGCCTCCTCGCCGGTGATGGCGCCAGCGGTGCGGTCCCAGGCCTCGGCCCACCGGCCGTCCTCGTAGGCATCCTCGAGGACGTCGTTGATGAAGTCGCGGAACTCGGTGTCACCGAGCGCCAGCCCGATGCCGTACGGCTCCTCGGTGAACGGGTTCCCGACCAGCTCGAAGCCCTCGGGGTTGCCGGCCACCAGTCCGGTGAGGATGACGTTGTCCGTCGTCACCGCCTGCACGTTGCCGTTGGCCAGGTCGTCGGCGCACTTGGAGTAGACGTCGTAGGTGACCAGGTTGGCCCCGGCGTAGTTGTCGCGGATGTTCTGCGCGGGGGTCGAGCCCTCGACCGAGCAGACCGTCTTGCCCACGAGGTCCTCGGGGCCCTGGATGCCCTCGGGGTTGCCCGCGGCGACCATGATGTCCTGGCCGGCCACGTAGTAGGGCCCGGCGAAGTCGACGACCTGCTTGCGGGTGTCGTTGATGGTGTAGGTCGCCACGACGATGTCGACCTGACCGTTCTGGATGAACGGCTCGCGGTTGGCCGAGACCGTCTCGGTCCACTCGATGGCGTCAGCCTCGATGCCCAGCTCGCCGGCGACGATCTTGGCGATCTCGACGTCGAAGCCCTCCGGGTCCTGGGTCTGCGGGTTGAGCAGGCCGAAGCCGGGCTGGTCGTACTTCGTGCCGACGGTGATCGCCCCGGCCTCGCTGAGCTCGGCCATCGTGGTGCCGGGCTCGAAGTCGACGTCCTCGGCGACCTCGGCGGTGTTCTCGGCGGCGTCCTCGGCCTGCTGTCCGGCCTCGCTGGAGCAGCCCGCGAGGACGAGGCCGAGGGCCCCGACGGCGGCGGCGTAGCGGGTGATGCGCATGTGTGTTCCTTTCCGCCGGGCTCAGTGTTCGAGGATCTTCGAGAGGAAGTCCCTGGCCCGGTCCGACTGGGGGTTGGTGAAGAAGGTCTCGGGGTCGGCGGACTCGACGATGCGGCCGCCGTCCATGAACACGACCCGGTTGGCCGCGCGGCGGGCGAAGCCCATCTCGTGGGTGACGACGACCATGGTCATGCCGTCGCGGGCGAGCGAGATCATGACGTCGAGGACCTCGTTGATCATCTCGGGGTCCAGGGCGGACGTCGGCTCGTCGAAGAGCATGACCTTGGGGTCCATCGCCAGCGCCCGCGCGATCGCCACGCGCTGCTGCTGGCCGCCGGAGAGCTGAGCGGGGTACTTGTCGGCCTGAGCGCTGACGCCCACCCGCTCGAGCAGCTCCCGCGCCCGCGCATCAGCCGCGGCCTTCGACTTCCCGCGCACCTTGGTCGGGCCCAGCGTGACGTTCTGCAGGATCGTCTTGTGGGCGAACAGGTTGAAGCTCTGGAAGACCATGCCCACGTCGCTCCGCAGGCGCGCGAGCTGCTTGCCCTCCTCGGGCAGCCGCTCGCCGTCGATGCTGATCTCGCCCTGCTCGATCTTCTCGAGGCGGTTGATCGTCCGGCACAGCGTCGACTTCCCCGAGCCCGACGGGCCGATCACGACGACGACCTCGCCGCGGTCGACGGACAGGTCGATGTCCTGCAGCACGTGGAGTTCGCCGAACCACTTGTTGACGCCGGAGAGGCGGACGAGAGGTCCTCCCGTGGTGTGGGCGTCGCCCTTCTCGAGGCTGGTCACGCAGGGGACCCTAGGGCCGGGAGACGACGGCGGCCGAACCGAGCGATCACGAAGGCGTAACGAAGCCGCAGGTGGTGTGAGCGGCGGAACACCCGGTGGAGCGGCCGTACCCTCGCAGTCGTCATGGGAACCGATCTGCAGGCTGCCGCGCGGACCTACCGGGTCCGCACCTACGGCTGCCAGATGAACGTGCACGACTCCGAGCGCCTGTCTGGGCTGCTGGAGGCCGCCGGCTACGCCCCCGCCGCCGAGGGGGTGGACGCCGACGTCGTCGTCCTCAACACCTGCGCCGTGCGGGAGAACGCCGACAACCGGCTCTACGGCAACCTCGGGCACCTGCGCCCGGTGAAGGACGCCCACCCCGGCATGCAGATCGCCGTGGGCGGGTGCCTGGCACAGAAGGACCGCGGCGAGATCGTCCGCCGCGCGCCGTGGGTGGACGTCGTCTTCGGCACGCACAACGTCGGCTCGCTGCCGGCTCTGCTGGAGCGGGCCCGGCACAACGCCGAGGCCCAGGTGGAGATCGCCGAGGCCCTCGAGGTCTTCCCCTCCACGCTGCCGGCCAAGCGGGACTCCGCCTACTCCGGCTGGGTCTCGATCAGCGTCGGGTGCAACAACACCTGCACGTTCTGCATCGTCCCGGCGCTGCGGGGCACGGAGAAGGACCGCCGACCGGGAGAGATCCTGGCCGAGGTGCAGGCGCTGGTGGACCAGGGCGTGCTCGAGGTGACGCTGCTCGGCCAGAACGTGAACGCCTACGGCGTCGAGTTCCGCGACCGGGGGGCCTTCGCCGACCTGCTGCGTGCGACCGGCCGGATCGAGGGCCTGGAGCGGGTGCGGTTCACCAGCCCGCACCCGCGCGAGTTCACCGACGACGTCATCGCCGCCATGGCCGAGACCCCGGCGGTCTGCCACCAGCTGCACATGCCGCTGCAGTCGGGGTCGGACGAGGTCCTGCGCCGGATGCGCCGCGGCTACCGGCAGGAGCGCTACCTCGGGATCATCGACCGGGTCCGCGCCGCCATGCCCGACGCCGCGATCACCACCGACGTCATCGTGGGCTTCCCCGGCGAGACCGAGGCCGACTTCGCGCAGACCCTCGACGTGGTCCGCGCCGCCCGGTTCGCCAGCGCCTTCACCTTCCAGTACTCCAAGCGCCCCGGGACACCGGCCGCCGACATGGACGGGCAGGTCCCGAAGGACGTCGTCCAGGAGCGGTACCTGCGGCTGACCGCGCTGCAGGACGAGATCAGCTGGGCGGAGAACCGGGCGCAGGTCGGCCGGACCGTCGAGCTGCTGGTCGCGGCGGGGGAGGGCAGCAAGGACGCCCGCACGGGCCGGCTGTCCGGCCGGGCCCGCGACGGGCGGCTGGTGCACTTCACGGCGGCCGACGGCGTCCGGTCCGGCGACGTGGTCGAGACGGTGGTCACCCACGCGGCGCCGCACCATCTGGTCGCCGACGGCCCGCTGGTCTCGCACCGCCGCACCCGGGCCGGGGACGCCGCCGAGGCCGGTACCCGCCCGACCACCCCCGGCGTCCTGCTGGGCATGCCCCGGATCGGTGCCCCCGCCTGAGGGACCGGCTCCGCGCTACGCCAGCTCGAGCAGCAGCTCGGCGAGCTCCCGGGGCCGGTTCTGCGGCACCAGGTGGGTGGTCGCGATCTCGCGGTAGGCCCAGGCGTCCGACGCCCGCGCCCGGGCGGCGGCGGCCTCGAACGCCGGGTTCGGCGGCACGCCTGGCTCGTCGGCGGTGGCCCGCACGTAGGTGCGCGAGAACGGCCACTCCTGCAGCGGGCGGGACAGCCGCACCGGCTCGGTGAAGCAGCCCACCGGGTGGAGCGTGCGGCGGGGCCGGGAGAACGCCGCCTCGGCGGGGTCCTCGTAGGTGCGCTCGGGGCCCTCGACCAGCCAGACCGTCGCCAGGCCGACCGGGGCCGGGCGCACACCGAGCAGCCCGTACAGCGAGTCGCCGTCCCCCGGCACGAACGCGTCGAGGTAGACCAGCGACCGCACCCGGTCGCCGACGGCGTCGAGCGCGCCGGTGACCACCATGCCGCCGTAGGAGAACCCGAGCAGGACGACCTCGTCGAGGTCCTCGTAGAGGAACTGGTGCACGACGTCGGTGACGTGGGTGGTGAGGTCCACCTGCGGGCTGGCCAGGTGCGAGCGCTCACCGATCCCGGTCAGGCCGGGGGTGAAGACCTCGTGCCCCGCCGCGGACAGCAGCCGGCGCACGTGGCGGAACCCGTGGGCCCCGCCCCAGGCGCCGTGGACGAGGACGTAGGTCGTCACGGTCGGCCGGTCAGCGGCGGGACGCGGCCTTCTCCGCCTCGGCCAGCCACTCCCGGCGGGTGGCGAGGTTGGCCTGCGCGTCGGCGATCCGCCGGGCGTCGCCGGCCGCCTCGGCCTTGGCCAGCTGCTCCTCGGCCTTGGCGACCGCCTGCCGCATCGAGGTGACCATCGGGTTCTCCGGCGCCACCCGGGCCCGCGTGGAGTCGACGGCGCCGCGGATGCGCTGCTCCACGGCTTGCATGCGGTCCTCGAGCTGGCGCATGACCCCGCGCGGCACGTGGCCGATCGCGTCGTAGCGCTCCTGCAGTTTGCGCAGCGAGTTCTGCGCCCCGCGCAGGTCGGACGTGGCGTCCAGCTTCTCGGCCTCGGCGAGGATCTCCTCCTTGGCCTGCTGGTTGGCCACCTGCTCGCTGGTGCGCTGCTTGTCCGACTCCGAGCGTGCGGTGAAGAAGACGTCCTGGGCGGCGCGGAACTGCTTCCACAGGTCGTCGTCACCGTCGCGGCCGGTGCGGGGGACGGCCTTCCAGCGGTCCATCAACGACCGCATCGCCGCGCTGGTGGCGCCCCAGTCGGTGGAGCTCGACAGCCGCTCCGCCTCCTTGATGAGCTCCTGCTTGGCCGCCCGGGCCTCGCCGCGCTGCTGGTCGAGCGCGGCGAAGTGGGCGCCGCGGCGGCGGCCGAAGGCGTCGCGGGCGGCGGCGAACCGGCTCCACAGCGCCTCGTCGGTCTTGCGGTCGATGCCGCGGATGGTCTTCCACTCCTCGACGATGGCCTTCAGCCGGTCACCGGCGGCCTTCCAGGAGGTGGACTCGGCGGCGATCTGCTCGGCCTCCGCGGCGAGCGCTTCCTTGCGGGCGACCTGCGCGGCGCGCGCCGCGGCCTTCTCGGCCCGCGACTCGGCGGCCGCCGATTCGGCGGTGTCGACCATCGCCAGCGCACGGGCGGCCAGGCCGTCGAGGTCGCCGACCGCGGTGGCGGTCGGGATGGAGTCGGCGAGGGCCTGCGCCTTGGCCTTGATCTCGCTCGGGTTGCCGGTGTGCGCCTTCAGCCGCGCCTCCAGCAGCGACACCTCGGTGGCGAGGTCGTCGTAGCGGCGGGCGTAGTGGGCCAGCCCGGCGGCGGGGTCACCGGCCTGCCAGGACCCCACGACCCGCTCCCCCTCGGCGGTGCGGACGTAGACGGTGCCCTCCTCGTCGACCCGGCCCCACTCGGCCGGGTCGGACGCCGGCACCGACGGCTCGGCGGGCGTGGGGACGGCGTGCTCGCCCGGGGGCGGTGCGGGCACGTTGTGCTCGACCGGGGCGGCGGGCTCGGTCCTGTCGGTGGGCTCTGCCGGGGCGGCGGGCTCGGTCCTGTCGGTGGGCTCTGCCGGGGCGGCGGGCTCGGTCCTGTCGGTGGGCTCTGCCGGGGCGGCGGGCTCGGTCCTGTCGGTGGGCTCTGCCGGGGCGGCGGGCTCGGTCCTGTCGGTGGGCTCTGCCGGGGCGGCGGGCTCGGTCCTGTCGGTGGCCTCGGCCGGCGCGGTGAGCTCTGCCGGCGCGGTGGGCTCTGCCGGGGCAGTGGGCTCTGCCGGGGTGGTCGGTCCTGCCGGGGCGACGACCTCGGGGGCGGTGGCCTCCGGCCGCACCGTGTCCGTGGGGTCCTGCGGTGCGGCGTCCGGCGCGGGAACGGGCGGAGCCGGGTCGGCCGACGGCTCGACCGTCGGGTCGGCGAGGGCGGCGTCGCCGGGGGTGGGCGCCGCGGCCGTCCCGGCCTCGGGGGTGACCGCCTCGGACCCTGCCGTCTCCGACGAGGGCTGCTGCTGCCAGGGGGTTCCGGCGTTCTCCGTGCTCGACACGTCCCGGAGTGTCCCACGCCGCATCCGGGACACTGCTCCGGTGAGTCCAGTTCCGCCCGTCCACCGCGTCCCGCACGCCAGTCGCCCCGCCCCCGACGCGGGTCGTCCGGTGTCGGTCGCCTTCTGTCCCGGCCCGCCGCTCCTGCTGCCCGAGGTGGCGGGGCGGGCTGCGGCCGACACCGCGGCGCTTCGGGCCGCCTGCGCCGAGGCGGTCGGCGCGATGCTCGGCGTCGGCCCGGACGTGGTCGTCGTCGTGGGCGAGGGCGGCTCCGGGTGGTACGGCGACGGCGACGGCGGCGACCTGCGCGGCTTCGGGGTCGACCTCGACGTCCCGTTCTGCGGCCCCGTCCGGCCCGGCGGGCGGCGCACCCCGCTCGCGCTCACCGTCGGGGCCTGGCTGCTGGACCGGGCGGGGCACACCGGCGCCCGGCTCGGCGTCGTCCCCGGCGACCTGGCCGGCGCGCTGACCGCCCTCCCGGGACCGGTCGGGGTGCTGGCCGTCGGTGACGGCTCGGCGCGGCGCACCCTCAAGGCCCCCGGCTACCTGGACGAGGCCGCGGCGCCGTTCGACGCCGCGGTCGCCGCGGCGCTGGCGGCGGGGGATGCAGCAGCCCTGGCCGGGCTCGACGCCGCGGAGGGTGAGCGGCTCCTGGCCGCGGGCGTGCCGACCTGGCGGGCGGTCGGGGCGGCGCTGTGCGGCCGGCGGGTCGTCGCCCGGCTGCACGCCGACGAGGCGCCCTTCGGTGTCGGCTACCTCGTGGCCGACTGGCTGGCCCCGTGAGGTCGTCGCCTCCGGTGGTCGCCCTGGTCGGTCCAACCGCCACCGGCAAGACCGCGCTGGGCGTCGCCCTGGCGCAGCGGCTGGGCGGCGAGGTGGTCAACGCTGACTCGATGCAGCTCTACCGCGGCATGGACATCGGCACCGCCAAGCCGTCGCCCGAGGAGCGGGGCGGCGTGCCGCACCACCTGCTCGACCTCTGGCACGTGCGCGAGGCGGCGTCGGTGGCCGAGTACCGGCGGCTCGCGCGCACCGAGATCGACCGGCTGCGGGCGGCCGGCCTCGTCCCGCTGCTCGTCGGCGGCTCGGGGCTGTACGTGCGCGCCGTCCTCGACGAGCTGGACTTCCCCGGCACCGACCCCGCGGTCCGGGCCCGGCTGGAGGCGGAGCTCGCCGAGGTCGGGCCGGGCGAGCTGCACGCCCGGCTGGCCGCCGTCGACCCGGTCGCGGCCGCGGCGGTGCTGCCCAGCAACGGACGGCGGATCGTGCGGGCCCTCGAGGTCGTGGAGGTCACCGGCGGCCCGTTCCGCGCGACGCTGCCCGAGCCGCGCCCGCACTACCCCGCGGTAGTGGTGGGGCTGGACCGCGACCCGGCCGAGCTCGACGAGCGGGTCGCGGTGCGGGTCCAGCGCATGTGGGCGGCCGGCTTCGTCGCGGAGGTGGCCGCCCTGGCCGCCGACGGGCTGCGGGAGGGCCCCACCGCGTCCCGGGCGCTCGGCTACGCGCAGGTGCTCGCCCAGCTGGACGGCGACCTGACCGCGGACGAGGCGCGGGAGCGCACGGTGACGGCCACCCGGCGGTTCGTCCGCCGGCAGCGCTCCTGGTTCCGCCGCGACGCCGCCACGACGTGGCTCGACGCCGCCCGGCCGGACCTGGTGGACGCGGCGGCCGGGCTGATTCCCGCGCCTACGATCGTCCGGTGAGCGCGGATCGGGTCCTCGTCGGCCACGGCACGGAGAACGACTTCGTCGTCCTGCCCGACGCCGACGGCCGGTCCTGGCCCGAGGACCGGCTGGACGCGGCGATGGTGCGACGGCTGTGCGAGCGGCGTGCCGGGCTGGGCGGCGACGGGGTGCTCCGCGTCGTCCGCAGCAGGCACGTGCCCGACGCCGCCGCCGTCCTGGGGGAGGGGCTCGCCCACTGCGAGTGGTTCATGGACCACCGCAACGCCGACGGCTCGCACGCCGAGATGTGCGGCAACGGCATCCGGCTGTTCCTGCACGTGCTCGTCACCGAGGGGCTGCTCGACCGGGCCGCCTGTGCCGACGGCGTCTGGATCGGCACCCGCGGGGGGCCGCGCCGGGTCGGCGCCGCGCCGGACGGCGGCTACTGGGTCGACATGGGTCCGGCCCGGCCCTTCGGCACCGGTGAGGCCACTCTGGGCGGGACGGCGTTCCCCGGTCGCGCGGTCTCCATGGGCAACCCGCACCTGGCCTGCCTGACCGGCGTCGACGTCGCCGGCCTCGACCTCGCCACGGCGCCGTCGGTGGACGCGGAGCTGTTCCCCGACGGCGTGAACGTCGAGTTCGTGAACGTGCTCGACCCGGGTGCGCACATCCGGCTGCGGGTGTCCGAGCGCGGCGTGGGGGAGACGCGGTCCTGCGGCACCGGCGCCTGCGCCGCCGCCTGGGCCGCCCTCGAGGACGCCGGCGCGGCCAGCGGGACGGTGGTCGTCGACGTCCCGGGTGGCCGGCTCACCGTGCGCGTGGACGAGCGGACGACGGTCCTCACCGGTCCGGCGGTCGTCGTGGCCGCCGGCGAGCTCACCCCGGAGTGGCTCGGCAGCTGACCCGGGGGCGAGGGTCAGTCCCGCGCGCCGCCGTTCGTGGTGTTCGCCGACTCCTCCGGCGACTCCGGCACCATCGACTCGCCGACGGTCCCCGGGCTGCCCTCGGGCTCGCCGCGGCCGCTGTCCTGGTCCGGCCCGCCGGTCGTGCTGCCCAGGCCGCCGGACAGCGGGTTGCGCGGCGGGTTGAGCCCCTTCGGGTCGCGGCCCGGGTCGTCGATCTCCTCGTTCGCGCCCAGGCTGCTGCTGCCGGACTCGCTCATCTGTGGCCTCCTCGCGATCGGTCGTCGTCCGCCCCTACCCGGCTGTCGCACGGGCACGCCTGACCGGGATGGACCCGGGGGACCACGGTGTTGTACCGGGCGATGACAACTCAGATGCCCCCTCTCGCGGGGCGTGCAACGCTGGAGACGATGACGACAGCACAGAACGACGCCGCGTTCGACGAGGCGGCGGACCGGGCCCCCGACGAGACCCGCCCCGCGCCGGCCGGCCAGTGGGACGAGGCCGACGACACCACGGGCTCCTACGAGCTCGAGGCGCGCGGCGCACTCCGTCGCGTGGCCGGCCTGTCCACCGAGCTCGCCGACGTCACCGAGGTCGAGTACCGCCAGCTGCGCCTGGAGCGCGTGGTGCTGGTCGGGGTGTGGACCGAGGGGACGCAGGCCGACGCCGACCGGTCCCTCGCCGAGCTCGCCGCGCTGGCCGAGACCGCCGGCTCGGAGGTGCTCGAGGCGGTCAGCCAGCGGCGCGACAAGCCGGACGCCGGCACGTACGTGGGATCGGGCAAGGCGGCCGAGATCCGCGACATCGTCGCGGCCACCGGCGCCGACACGGTGATCTGCGACGGCGAGCTCACGCCGGGCCAGCTCAACCAGCTGGAGAAGATCCTCAAGGTCAAGGTGGTCGACCGGACCGCGCTGATCCTGGACATCTTCGCCCAGCACGCGAGCAGCCGGGAGGGCAAGGCGCAGGTCGAGCTCGCCCAGATGCAGTACATGCTGCCGCGGCTGCGCGGCTGGGGTGAGTCGCTGTCCCGTCAGGCCGGTGGCCGCGTCGCCGGCGGTGGCGGCATCGGTACCCGCGGTCCCGGTGAGACCAAGATCGAGACCGACCGGCGGCGGATCCGCGCGCGGGTCAGCAAGCTGCGCCGGGAGATCGCCGGCATGGCCACCGCGCGCGCCACCCAGCGGGCCAGTCGCGGGCGCAATGCCGTCCCGAGCGTGGCCATCGCCGGGTACACCAACGCGGGCAAGTCCAGCCTGCTCAACCGGCTGACCGGCGCGGGCGTGCTGGTGGAGAACGCCCTGTTCGCCACCCTCGACCCGACGGTGCGCCGCGCGCAGTCCCCGGACGGTCGCGAGTACACGCTCACCGACACCGTCGGCTTCGTCCGCCACCTGCCGCACCAGCTGGTCGACGCCTTCCGGTCGACGCTGGAGGAGGTGGCCGCCGCCGACCTGCTGCTGCACGTGGTCGACGGCTCCGACCCCGACCCGCTGGGTCAGATCGACGCCGTCCGCATCGTCCTCCGGGAGATCGACGCGGCCGCGGTGCCCGAGCTCATCGTCGTCAACAAGGTCGACGCCATGACCGAGGACGACGTCCTCACGCTGCGGCGGGCGCTGCCCGGCGCGGTGTGGGTGTCGGCCCGCACCGGTGAGGGGATCGAGCGGCTGCAGGAGATCGTCGCCGGACGGCTGCCGCACCCGGACGTGGACGTCGACGTCCTCGTCCCCTACGACCGGGGCGACCTGGTCGCCCGGGTGCACCGCGACGGCGAGGTGCTGAACGAGGCCCACGAGGCCGAAGGGACGCGGCTCACGGCGCGTGTCGACGGCGGGCTCGCCGCGGCGTTGGAGCAGTTCAGCGCGCCGGTTGCCTGACCGGTACCGGCCGCGGGGCCGGTCCGGCCGGGGCTGCACCGACGCCCCGGCCGGTACCGTGAGGCGGTGACCAGCGGCGCGGTGCGGCGGCGTCCGGGCGAGCAGGTGCCGCCGGACGACGCCGTCGTGCCCGTCCGTCACGAGCGGGTCGTCTCCAGTGGTCGTCCGTCGTGGTGGCTGCTCGTGGTCGCCCTGCTGGTCACGGTCGGCACCACCGTCGACCTGCTAAGCCGCGGCACGCTGGAGCGGATGGACCTGCGGGTGTCCGAGGCGGTCAGCGCCTGGGACCTCAAGGACTCGGCCGCCTACTGGCCGGTCTGGGCGGTGACCCAGCTCGGCGGTCGCGGGTTCATCCTCATCGTGCTCGCCGGGCTCGTCGGGCACCTGGTCTGGCGACGCCGCAGCGTGGTGCCCCTGCTCCGGGTGATGGTGGCGCTCGCGCTGCTCACCGTCGTCGTCTACGGCTTCAAGTACGGGACCGGCCGCACCGCCCCGGCCTACCCCGGGTCGTTCTTCTACCGGGACGGCGCCTCCTATCCCTCCGGGCACGTGGCCAACGCCGTGCTCATGTGGGGCGTCGCGCGCTGGCAGGCGGTGGAGTTCCGTCTCGTCCCCCCGGTCCAGCGGTCGTTCCGGCTGCTGAGCATCGTCGGCCCGGTGGCGACCGGCGTGGCGATGGTCTCCCTCGACTTCCACTGGGTCACCGACGCCGTCGTCGGCGCCTCCGTCGGCATCCTGCTGTTGGGCGTGGTTCACGCACTGGATGCAGTCGTGCTGTCACGCTGGGTTCGTGCCCGAGCCGGCCGACCGACCGCGTAGCGGCGTCCGAGGGCGACGTCCGGTCGCGGCGATCACGCTGGCGGGGGCAGTCGTCCTCGGTGCCGGCCTGCCCGCGTCGGCGTCGACGGAGGCCCCTGCCGGCCCAGTGACCCGCTGCCAGATCACCGATCCGCGGCTGCCGGAGGTCTCGGGGCTGGTCGTCGTCGGGGACCGCATGCTGGCGATGAACGACGGCGGCGACCAGGTCGACGTCTACGAGCTCGACGGGAACTGCCAGGTGCTCACCGTGCAGTCCGCGCCGATCGATCCCTACGACCCCGAGGACCTCGCCGTCGCCGCCGACGGCACCGTCTGGCTGGCCGACACCGGTGACAACAACGGAGTCCGCGACACGGTGGCGCTGCTGGCGCTCCGGCCCGACGGCGGCTCGGCGGTCTACCGGCTCGCCTTTCCCGACGGAGCCCGGGACGTCGAGGCGCTGCTCCTCGCGCCGGACGGCACTCCCTTCCTCGTGTCCAAGGAGGTCCTCGGTGCCAGCAAGGTGTTCCGGCCCGTGGCCGCGCTGGTCGGCTCGGGCGTCGTCGGGCTGACCGAGGTCGCCGGGGTGGAGTTCACCGTGACCGGCACGCCCGGCGGCCCGGTCGGGAGGGCCGGGCAGCTGATGGTCACCGGTGGCGCGGTCTCGGCGGACGGGCGCCTCCTGGCCCTGCGGACCTACACCGACGCCTACGTCTGGCCGCTGTCCGGGTCCGACGTCGCGGGCGCGCTCGCTGCCGAGCCGACCCGGATCGCACTGCCCGAGTCCCCGCAGGGGGAGGCGATCAGCTTCACGGCCGACGGCAGCGGCGTGGTGGTGGCCAGCGAGGGCCTGCCGAGCGACATCACCGTCGTGCCGTTGGCCGAGCCCCCCAGCCCGGCACCGGCCGGCGACGAGGCAGCCGCTTCGGAGGGACTCGTCGGCGGAGGCGTGTCGCCGATCGCCGCCGGGGTGGTCGCCGCCGTGATCGCGGCGGCAGTGGTCTGGATCGGCGGGAGGCTGCGCCGCCGCGACTGACCCGCGGCTGCGGGCCTCCCTCGTCCCGCCGGTGACCTGCACGGGCGGCGGTCCTCGCCCGTGCCGCCGGTGCCCGACGAGGCCGGCGGTCCTCGCCCGTGCCTCCGGCGGCGGCACGGGCGCGCCGGCGCCGCGTCAGACCCGGCGCAGCACCGTGACGACCCGGCCCAGGATCGTCGCCTCGTCGCCCGGGATGGGCTCGTACGCCGGGTTGTGCGGCATCAGCCACACATGGCCGTCCCGCCGCTTGTAGGTCTTCACCGTCGCCTCGCCGTCGAGCATCGCGGCGACGATCTCGCCGTTCTCGGCGTTGGGCTGCTGGCGCACGACCACCCAGTCGCCGTCGCAGATCGCCGCCTCCACCATCGAGTCGCCGGCGACCTTGAGCATGAACAGGGTGCCCTCGCCGACCAGCTCGCGGGGCAGCGGGAAGACGTCCTCCACGGCCTGCTCGGCCAGCACGGGACCACCGGCGGCGATCCGGCCGACCAGCGGCACGTACGTGGGGGCCGGGACCTGCTCGCCGGCGACGGCCGGGAGGGGCGCCGGCTGCACCGTCTCGCTCGCGGTGTCACCGGGCAGCCGGACGTCGAGCGCCCGGGGCCGGTTCGGGTCGCGGCGCAACCAGCCCTTCTTCTGCAGCACCGTCAGCTGGTGCGCCACCGAGGAGGCGGAGGACAGCCCGACCGCCTCGCCGATCTCGCGCACCGACGGGGGGTAGCCACGCCGCTCGATGGAGTCGCGGATGACCTCCAGCACCCGTCGCTGACGCTGGGTGAGGCCGTCCCCGGCCTCGCCGCGGTCGGGGAAGGTGCGCACGGATGCCGTCTCGGTGGTCGCCGGCGCGCCAGCCGCCCCCCGGCGATTCCCTGACGTCCCGCTCTTCTCCGCCACCGTCGCCTCCTCGCCGGCTGCTCTGCGCAGCGCGTCTCGTCCGTCGGGATGGACCGTAGCGCGCCGGACGCGCTGGATCAAACACATGTTCGAAGTCCGGGTGGGGCGCTGTGGCTTTCGTCGGACCCGTCCGGTAGACATCGCACAGACGTTCGAATCGAACAAGCGTTCGATGGTCCGGCAGTTCCCTCGGGAGGAGTGGTCGTGGCACAGGTGCAGCAGGCGGTGTTGGAGTTCGACGACGCGGTGCAGGTGCCCTGGCGGCCCCGTCTCCGGGTGGTCCCGGCGGCGGACGGGTCACCCCGCGAGCACGCCCCGCGTCCTGCGGTGACACGGTCGGGTGAGGCGCGCGTCGGCGCCGCCCGACCGCCCGTGCCGACCGGTCCGGCCCGTCCGGGTGCGGCGCGCGGTGCGCGTCCGGGTGTGCCGGGCGCGCGGCCGGGAGCAGGGCCCGCGCGGCCCGTGACGGCCGTGCCGTCCGTGGACCGCACCGTGCGCGGCGGGTGTGGCCGGCCGGGGCGCCGGGCCACGTCGGGGCTGCGGCTGACCCGGCGAGCGCGCCGGCTGTCCGCGGTCCTGGCGCTCGGCGTGGGGGTGGCCCTGGGCTCATGGCTCGGGCCGCTGGTGACCGGCGGTCCCGGCGACCTCCAGCTGGTGGGTGAGAGCACGGTCGTCGTCCAGGCGGGGGACACCGTGTGGTCGATCGCGGCGGAGGTCGCCGGGCCGGAGCAGGACGTCCGCGCCGTCGTCGACGCGATCGAGGCGCTCAACGACCTCGACCGCGCCGTCGTCGTCCCCGGTCAGGCGCTGCGGCTTCCCTGAGTCGTCGACACGGAGACACGTCGACCCGGCGACTGGCCACAAGGCCGGGTTCCCATGTTCGTCAACTGTCCGTACCGAGTTGCTAACCGTGAGTGGCGGTCCGGCGACTTACGGTCGACGGGTGTCAGTCACCTCGGAGCCGCGCTCGGCCGCCTTCACCCAGCACTCCCCGGATGTCGAGGTGTACTCGGACGGCGCGTGGTGGCCCGGCGCGATCCTGGGGTGGCGACACGACCAGCGTGGCGCCTGCGAGGTGTCGGTGCGTGCGGTCGTGGCCGGCCGTGAGCGCGAGAGCTGGGTCGACCTGGGTGACCTGCGGCTGCCCGAGCCGGAGCTGCCCGGGGCTGCCGGTGCCGAGCCGGCAACTGCGGACCCCGCTCCGGCGACGACTCTGCTGAGGCTGCCGCTCGGAGCGACGCCCATGGTCACCGTCGACGCAGCAGCGGCCCGCAGGCAACTCGTGGCCGACGTGCTGACCTCGCCCGAGTTCCCCGCGGTGGAGCCCGGCGCCCCCCGTCGGCGTCACGGCGGTGACGTCACGGCCGAGTTCCCCGCGATCCGGGGCGGCCTGCTCGCCGGCCGCCACCGGGCGCCGTCGCCGGCCGGTCGTCACCGCGCCGCCGACGACGACGTCGCCTCTCCGGCCGCCGTCGCGCCCCGGCCGCGGCCGGACGCCGACTGCCTGACCCGGCCGATGCGGTTGACCGACCGGGTGTCCCGTCCCCGGCTCCCGCGGCCGGGCGCCGCTCGCCCCTGATCGCACACCGCGGCCTGAGGTCGACGAACACGACGGACCCCCTGGGGCGGCGCCCCGGAGGCGCCGCCCGCGCTGCGCGGCGGACACGCACTACACCCCCGAGTCGCCCTTCGCGACCCTCCGGCCGCGTGTCGCCGTGACGGGTGGGAGAGCTGCGCGCAGTTGGTCACGGCAGTGTCTCGACGGAACAGTGGCGGCGTGTCCCGGCTTGCACATCTAGTAGAGGCCGCCCTAGGGTTCCCCTACATCTAGTAGTTGCACCGCTGTAAGCCCGTCCACAGGCCAGTCCCCAGGTTCTCCCCGGAACGTCCACCGGATGTCCCCAGGAGGGTCCACAGACCGGCCTCCAGGGGTCCGGTCGACCACCGGCCGTGACCTCTGGCCGGGCGGACGCCGCCGCACACTCCACGAGGGGAGGGGAGACGCCGTGCGCTGCCCCTTCTGCCACAACCCCGACAGCCGCGTCATCGACTCGCGCGAGGCAGACGAGGGGGCCACGACCCGCCGTCGGCGCTCGTGCCCCGCGTGCGGGCGGCGGTTCACCACCGTCGAGGAGGCCGTCCTCGCCGTGGTGAAGCGCAGCGGCGTCAGCGAGCCGTTCAACCGCACGAAGGTCGTCGCCGGCGTGCGGCGGGCCTGCCAGGGCCGGCCGGTCGACGAGGACCAGCTGCAGAAGCTGGCCCAGCAGGTCGAGGATGCGATCCGGGCCACCGGCGCGGCCGAGGTGCCCAGCCACGAGGTCGGGCTGGCCATCCTGCGACCGCTGCGTGAGCTGGACGAGGTGGCCTACCTCCGCTTCGCCAGCGTCTACCGCGCGTTCACCTCGCTCGAGGACTTCGAGAAGGAGATCACCGAGCTGCGGGCCCGGCACATCGCCGCCGGGACCCTGCCGCTCCCTGGGATGCAGAACGACCCGCCGGTCGTGCGCCGGCGGGGTGGGGGGCGGACCCAGGCCGCCTCCGACGGCAGCGTCGCCGGAACGTGAGAACTGTCAGCACCACCCGCTACACACCAATCAGCAGCACCGGACTGCGGCTCTTCCCCAGCCGCCGGACCACCAGATGAGGGAGAGCTCCGTGACCGAGACCGAGGACCGCCTGTCGGGCCGCACGCGTCGCGCCGCCAAGGCGCCGACCCGGGGGAAGGGCCTGAAGATCAAGCGGGTCTTCACCACCGCCGGGGTGCACCCGTACGACGAGGTGACCTGGGAGCGTCGTGACGTCGTCATGACGAACTGGCGGGATGGTTCGATCAACTTCGAGCAGCGCGGTGTGGAGTTCCCCGCCGAGTGGAGCATCAACGCCACCAACATCGTCACGACGAAGTACTTCCGCGGTGCCGTCGGCACCCCGCAACGGGAGAGCAGCCTCCGTCAGCTCATCGACCGCGTGGTGCTCACCTACGGCCAGGCGGGCCGGGAGCACGGGTACTTCGCCACCGAGGGCGACGCGGAGATCTTCGAGCACGAGCTGACCTGGATGCTGCTGCACCAGTACTTCAGCTTCAACAGCCCCGTGTGGTTCAACGTCGGCACCAGCGCCCCGCAGCAGGTCAGTGCCTGCTTCATCCTCGCCGTCGACGACGAGATGGACTCGATCCTGAACTGGTACCGCGAGGAGGGGCTCATCTTCAAGGGCGGCTCCGGTGCCGGCCTCAACCTCTCCCGCATCCGCTCGTCCAAGGAGCTGCTCTCCTCCGGCGGCACCGCCTCCGGCCCGGTCAGCTTCATGCGCGGCGCCGACGCCTCGGCCGGCACCATCAAGTCCGGTGGTGCCACCCGCCGCGCGGCCAAGATGGTCGTCCTCGACATCGACCACCCCGACATCGAGGAGTTCATCGAGACCAAGGCGCGCGAGGAGGACAAGATCCGCGCGCTGCGCGACGCCGGGTACGACATGGACCTCGGCGGCAAGGACATCACCAGCGTCCAGTACCAGAACGCGAACAACTCGGTCCGCGTCTCGGACGAGTTCATGCGCGCCGTCGAGGACGGCACCGACTTCGGTCTCCGCGCGCGCCTGGACGGCGCCGTCATCGAGACCGTCGACGCCAAGACGCTGTTCCGCAAGGTCACCCGTGCCGCGTGGGAGTGCGCCGACCCGGGCATCCAGTACGACGACACGATCAACGACTGGCACACCAACCCCGAGACCGGCCGCATCAACGCGTCCAACCCGTGCTCGGAGTACATGAGCCTGGACAACAGCTCGTGCAACCTGGCGTCGCTGAACCTCATGAAGTTCCTGAAGGACGACGGCACCTTCGACTCCAAGAGCTTCGTGAAGGCCGTCGAGCTGGTGATCACGGCGATGGACATCTCCATCTGCTTCGCCGACTTCCCGACCGAGCCGATCGCGGAGACCACCCGCGCCTACCGGCAGCTGGGCATCGGGTACGCCAACCTCGGCGCGCTGCTCATGGCCACCGGTCACGCCTACGACTCGCGCGGCGGCCAGACCCTGGCGGCGGCCATCACCTCGCTGATGACCGGTACGGCCTACCGTCGCTCGGCCGAGTTGGCCGGCATCGTCGGCGCCTACGAGGGCTACGCCCGCAACGCCGACGCGCACGCCCGCGTCATGCGCAAGCACGCCGCGGCCAACGACGCGATCCGCCCGGTCGGCGCCGACGACGCCGACGTGCTGCGGGCCGCCACCGCGCAGTGGCAGGAGTGCCTGGAGATCGGTGGGGACTTCGGCTGGCGCAACGCGCAGGCCTCCGTGCTGGCCCCCACCGGCACCATCGGCTTCATGATGGACTGCGACACGACCGGCATCGAGCCGGACTTCTCGCTGGTCAAGTTCAAGAAGCTGGTCGGCGGCGGCTCCATGCAGATCGTCAACCAGACGGTGCCGCGCGCGCTCAAGAGCCTGGGATACCAGGAGGAGCAGGTCGAGGCGATCGTCGAGTACATCGCCGAGCACGGCCACGTGGTCAACGCGCCCACCCTGCGTCCCGAGCACTACGAGGTGTTCGACTGCGCCATGGGTGAGCGGGCCATCTCCCCCATGGGCCACGTCCGCATGATGGCCGCAGTGCAGCCGTTCATCTCCGGCGCCATCAGCAAGACGGTCAACATGCCGGAGTCGGCGACCGTCGAAGAGGTCGAGAAGATCTACTTCGAGGGCTGGAAGCTCGGCCTCAAGGCGCTGGCGATCTACCGCGACAACTGCAAGGTCGGGCAGCCGCTCTCCGACGGCAAGGGCAAGAACGACGGCACCAAGGCCGAGGCGCCCGTCGAGGCCGCGGCTCCGGCCGCGCTCTCGCATCCGGTGCGCAAGCGGCTGCCGAAGAAGCGGACCAGCGTGACGACGTCGTTCAGCGTTGCCGGTGCCGAGGGCTACATGACCGCGGGCATGTACGAGGACGGCAGCCTGGGTGAGGTGTTCCTCAAGCTGGGCAAGCAGGGCTCGACCCTCGCCGGTGTCATGGACGCCTTCTCCATCTCGCTGTCGATCGCGCTGCAGCACGGTGTGCCGCTGGAGACCTACATCCAGAAGTTCACCAACATGCGCTTCGAGCCGGCCGGCATGACCGACGACCCGGACATCCGGATCGCCCAGTCGGTGATGGACTACATCTTCCGTCGCCTCGCGCTGGACCACCTGTCGGTGGACAAGCGCGCCAACCTCGGCATCTTCAGCGCCGAGGAGCGCGCCGCGCAGGTCTCCGGGTACGGCACCTCCGCGTCGACCGCCACGGTGGCCGAGGAGGAGGAGGTCGACCTCGAGGCGCTGCGCGGCTCGGCGCCGACGGAGGCCCCGACCAAGCCGGCGGTCAAGGCCGAGAAGCCGCTCAAGGAGGCGCACTCCTCGGCCGAGCTCCTCGAGCTGGTCACCGGCACGGCGACCGACGCGCCGCTCTGCATGACCTGCGGCACGAAGATGCGTCCGGCCGGCAGCTGCTACGTCTGCGAGGGCTGCGGCTCGACCAGCGGGTGCAGCTGATGTAGTCGGCCAGGAAATGTCCGCGTTGGCCTGGACAGCAATGTCCTGAGTTCGGACAGCAATGTCCCGGACTTGGCCAACCGGACATTTCCTCACGTGATCGGCCTGCTTACCGGCCCGGTCCCCGCACGGGGCCGGGCCGGTGGCATTGGGCGCCAGTGTGAGGAAAGCGCGCCTGCCCAACTTGTACGGGACGTCGCGTCTAGGCCTCAAGGGCGGCCCCTGCACGCTTGCGGGCCGGCCTCGGGGGACCGCGATACGTGTGCCCCGCAGTGACTACAAGACCTCCTGGTATGCGGTGACGCGTCGGGGAGGAGCCCGTCGGCGCCTTGTCCGGGTGGTCCCGGCGTTGCCCCGAGGGTCTGGGACGGTGTTGCGGTGACGTCGAGCGGCTCGTTCTACCTCGGTCCCCGCAGGTCTCGGCTGCAGGCCGGATCGTGGAACGACGTTGTCGCTGCGGCTGCCGCGGGCGTGCTGGACGAGACGCAGTGGGTGGAGCTGAAGCAGGCGGTGCCGGCGGCGAGCAAGCCGGCCAACCTGGAGCTGGCGCGGGACCTGGCGTCGTTGAGCGTGGACGGCGGCGTGCTGGTCATCGGCATCGCCGATGCCGGCGGCGCGGCCGGGGACGTGGTGGGTGTGGACCTGTCGGGTCTGGAGTCGCGGATCGCGCAGGTTGCCGCCGGGAGGATCAGCCCGCCGCTTCCGGTGGCCTTCGACGTGTTCGGCAAGCCGGGTGAGCCGGAGGTCGGGGTGGCCGTGGTGACGGTGCCGGCCAGCGAGGGCGCGCCGCACATGGTGGACGGGTCCTACTGGGGGCGCAGTGCCCACGGCAAGCGGGTGCTGTCCGACGAGGAGGTGCGCCGCCTGCTGGGTGACCGGCAGGCGCGGGCGGCCGGGTTCATCGACCGGCTGCGCGAGGCGCCCGCGCGGCTGGACCCGCCGGACCTGGGTGGGCTGGGGCGCATGTACGTGCTGCTCGAGCCGGCTGCGGTCGCCGCGGAGCCGATGAGCGAGCTGCTGGAGGACCGGCATCTGCTGCACGTGCTCGTGCCTGCGGTGGGATTCCGCCCGCGGTTGAGTCCCTCGCTGACCTCGGTCGGCGTGGGGGTTCCTCATCCGCACGGGCTGGCGGCGGCCTCGACGGCGCTCGAGTTCGCCGGCCGGGAACCGGACGGGTTCCTGCTGGTGCTGCTCGCCGACGACGGCACGGTGCAATTGTCCGCACCGGCGGTGCGGACCTTCGGGCAGCGTCCGGGGGCTCCTGACGTCGTCTTCCCCGCACTGGTGCTGGAGCTCTTGCATAGTGTGGTGTCCGCCGCCGGGCGGCTGGCCGAGGAGCACACCGGCTATCAGGGGCTGTGGCGCGTCGGCCTGCTGGTCACGGGGCTGCGCGGGCTCGTGCCCAACCAGGCGCACAGCGAAGCGGGGTTCCAGCGCTTCGTGCCGTATCCCGCCGAGGACTATCACAAGATCGGTCAGGCCACGACGCGGCAGCTGGTCGAGCAGACCCCCGCCGTCGTCGAGCAGCTGGTGAAGGGCCTGCTGCGCGGGCTGGGCGTCGACCGCCGGTTCCTGCCTTACGAGGACCCCAGCGACATCGCGCTGCGCAGCTAGATGCTGCCGGGCCGGCTGCCGCGGACGTCGTCCTGTGTGGCGCCGTCGGGGACGAGCCGAGCGACATCGAGGTGGTTGACCGCCCGGAGCTCCCACAGCCGCCACGCCTCGTTGAGGACCAGCGTCGCGGCGTTGAGACCGGTCATGAGCTCGTCCATGTCGGCGCGTAGCAGCGGGCCGCCGTCGGGCGTGCGGCGGGTCGTGGTCTGCCAGGTCCGGGCGTGGGCGTCGGCACTGCCCTTCTGCCACGCGGCGCGCAGACCGGCCTGCAGGCGCACCTGCTCGGCCGGAGGCTGGTGACGGGAGAGCACCCGGCCGGCCTGCACGATGCAGGTGGTGTCGACCAGGCCCCGGCGGCGCTCGTCCTGAGTGGCACCGTGCTCCCGGGCGACCCGGTGCGCCTCGTCGACCTGCTGCTGGAGGCGCTCGATGAGGGACTCGTGGGGTGCGACGGCGTCCTCCCCGAGGGAGGCGGTCATCTCGGCCATCGCCTTCTGGTGCCACAGGTGGTCGCGGTGGTCGGTGAGCGCGGCCAGCGCCGCCCGCTTGACGCGCTCGCCGCGCGCGACACCGGGGCTGTCGTCGAGCAGGTAGACGGCGATGGCGGCGGCTAGCAGCGCGGCGCGCAGGAGGGTCGCGGCGGCGAAGGTGTGCACCGTGCCGGCGGTGAGCCACAGGTCGCGCACGGCCTTGAGGTGATCTACGGCCGAGGTGGTTGCCTGCCAGGCGATGGCGGCCAGCCGAGGGTAGGCCTTGAGGTCACCGTCGAGGCCGCTGCCGGGCTGCACGTCGGGCTGCCGGCGGGTGCGCTGGTCCCAGGCCGGCAGGGCGTCGTCGAAGACCCGCCGCAGGCGCCGGCTGACCTCGTCCGAGAGCTGGACATGGGTCATCGGGCGGCCTCGTGCACGGCGGTCATCTGCTCATCGTCACGGGCGCCGGGGACGCCGGGAACAGGACCCCGAAAGGGAAAGCCGGGGTGACCCCCGAGCATCCGGGAGAGCCCACCTGCCCTTGCTAGGCCCTGTACTGGCACTCGAGTCGTCAGCGGTGAGCCGGTTCGACGTCATCTCGGCGGCGAGTGCCCTGGGTCCGGGGCTTGAGCTCGCTGACGACCACGCCGGCGACGATGAGCGCGGCGCCGACGACGGCGAGGCCGGGCAGTCGGTCGCCGGCGAGGCGCCCGACGATGCCGCCCCACACCGGCTCGCCGGCGTAGATGACCGTCGCCCTGGTCGGTGACACAGACTGCTGCGCCCAGTTCATGGTGATCTGGATGAGGCAGCTGGCGGCCCCGAGACCGATCGCGGCGGCCAGCCAGAGCCAGGAGAAGGACGGGACGGCCTCGCCGACGACGGGCATCATCGCCACCGACAGGCCGCCGCCGACGAGCAGCTGCACTACCGTGACCCGGCCGAGGTCGACGGTGCCGGCGAACAGGCCGATGAGGACGATCTCCGCGGCGATGGCGACGGTGCTGATCAGCGTCAGGACCTCGCCGGTGCTCAGCGTCAGCCCCGCCGAGCCGGGGTCGGCCAGGAGGACGAGCCCGGCGAAGGCGAGCGCCACCCCGGCCCAGGCGGCGGGCTTGGGGGCGCGGCGGAAGGCCGCCCACTGAAGCAGCGGTACGAGCGGGACGTAGAGCGCGGTGAGGAACGCGGAGGTGCTGCTGGGGATCGTCTGCAGTCCGACGGTCTGCAGCGCGTAGCCGCCGAAGATCGTCACGCCGATCGCCGCGCCGGCACCCAGCTCGCGCCGCGTGAGCCCGGTGAGCGTGCGCCGGAAGATGAGCGCGCTGATCGCGCCGGCGGCGAGGAAACGCAGGCCCACGAAGAGCAGCGGCCCGCCGTGCTGGACCGCGAGGTGGACGATGAGGAACGTCGTGCCCCAGACCGCGGTGACGGCGACCAGTGCCAGCTCCTGCGGGCTGAACCGGACACCCCAGCGGGGACGACGCCTGGTGTGCAGCATCGCGCTCACCCGTCGGCGTCGGCGCGGGTGAGCAGCCGGCGGTGGAAGGTGGCGTCCGGGCTGAGGGCGAGCAGGCCCTCGGTGAGCGCGTCGGCCGCGGCGTGCGCGTCGTCATCGGTCAGCGGGTCGAGCACGTCGAGGAGGAAGACAGCGCTGGTGGTGGCGGTGGTGATGCCAGTGCGGGTGCACTGTCGCCAGTTCCACCGGCGGCAGGTGACGCCGACGTCGTCGCGCCAGACGACCTCGCCGACCTCGGGGTGCTCGACGACCGCCTCGCCGCCGGCGACGGTGTCGAACGACTCGGTGCCGTCGGCGCGGACGAGTCGCGGCGGGCTGGCGTAGGCGGCGCGGTCCTCCCCACCGAAGGGCAGCGTGGAGGCAATCGAGACAGCGTTGTAGACGTCGGTGATCCGATCGATGCGCGGCAGGCCGCCGGGATCGAGCCGGCGCATCAGCGCCTCCACGCTGGGCCGGGTGCGCTGCGGCTTGGCGCCGAAGGACCGGTAGGCCTCCCGCCACGCGGCCAGGTGTGGCAGTTCCTCGGGCTTGCGACCGTCGAGCCGCTCCCGCGCCGTGGTCTCGGCGGCGGTGAGAACCTGCTCGCTGACCGCGTCGCTGGGGCCGCCCTGCAGGCCGTCGGCGGTCAGCAGCACTACCCGGTAGTCCGGCCGCAGCGCGAAGACCGCGTCGTCGACGGTGGCGGCGGCGAGCCACTGCTGGGGGTCGGTCACGGACGGCTCCCGGTGACGTGGGGCTGGAAGACGGTGAGGGCGAAGCGGGCGGGGCCGGCGGCGTCGGCGGGGGTGGCGTAGCCGTGGGCGACGTCGCCGGCGAAGGCCGCGGAGTCGCCCACTGTCAGCCGCTCGGTGCGGTCACCGACGCGCAGGTCGACAGCGCCCTCCAGGACGAGCAGCAGCTCCCGGGTGCCGGCGCTGTGGGCCTCGCTGGTGTTCGCATCGCCGGGCTGCAGCGTCCAGTCCCACAGCTCGACGACGTCGGGCGGCTGGGTGCCGGCGACCAGCAACGCCTGGCCGCCGTGGTCGCCGTGCCACAGCGCCGGGGCCCGCCCGGCCGCGGTCACGGTGAGGGCGTGCGGACGCTCGACGTCGACCAACACCGGCAGCCCGACGCCGAGGGCGTCGCTGATCCGCAGCAGGGTGGCGATGCTCGGGTTGCCCTCGCCGTGCTCGATGGTGATGACCATGCGGCGGCTGACCCCGGAGCGGTCGGCCAGCTCGTCCAGCGTCCAGCCGCGGGCGGTCCGGTGCTGCCGAACCCGCTGCCCGATCACCTCGTTGACCGCGACCGCTGCGTTCGTCATCTGCTCCGCCTCCCTTGCGCCAGCCCCACCGACTGCGGCTACGCTGCCCTCCATAGTGCAGTATACTGCATAACGACGTGAGGGGATGGCCGTGCCAGAAGACCGAACGGTCGATGCCGGGCTACGGGTAGGTGGAGACGCGCTTGGCGACGGCGGGCCGCCCGTCCGGGCCGGGGCAGCCGCTCAACGTGCCGATCGTCCCGGCGTCGAACTTCCGCGCCGCGCCGTCCGGGGCGGCGGGCCGGGAGTACTCCCGCGATGACGGCACTCCGGGCTGGGAGGCGCTGGAGGGGCTGATCGGCGAGCTGGAGGGCGGTCCCGCGGTGTCGTTCTCCTCTGGGATGGCAGCGATCGCCGCTGTCCTGGAGCTGCTGCCGGTCGGCGCCCGCGTCGTCGCCCCTCGGGACAGCTACACCGGCCTGCGCGGCCTGCTGGCGGACGGCGAGGCTGCCGGTGGCCGCTGGCGGTCGCGGATCGTGGACATGACCGACGCCGGTGACCTGCTGGCCGCGGTCGCCGACGCGGACCTGGTGTGGCTGGAGACCCCGAGCAACCCGCTGCTGGACGTCGTCGGCATCGCCGAGGTCGCTCGGGCGGCCGCGGCGGCCGGCGCGCTGGTGGCGGTGGACAACACCTTCGCCACCCCGCTGTTGCAGAACCCGCTGGGCCTGGGCGCGGACTTCGTCGTGCACAGCGCGACCAAGTCGATCGGTGGGCACTCCGACCTGCTGCTCGGTCTGGTGGTGTGCCGCCGCCCCGAGGACCGGGCGCGGCTGAGCCGCCGCCGCGAGGTCGCCGGCGCCACCCCCGGCGCGCTGGAGGCGTTCCTCGCGCTGCGCGGCGCGCGCACCCTGGCTGTCCGGCTGCGGCAGGAGCAGGAGACGGCCGGCGAGCTCGCCCGCCGGCTGGCGGTGCACCCCGCGGTCGGCCGGGTGCGCTACCCCGGCCTGCCCGACGACCCCAACCACGCCCGTGCCGCCGAGCAGATGCGCGGATTCGGCACCGTGCTCAGCTTCGAGCTGCCCGACGCCGCCACCGCCGACGCCGTCTGCGCCGCCCTGGCGGTCATCTCGCACGCCACCAGCCTCGGCGGGGTCGAGTCCACCATCGAGCGGCGCGCGAAGCTCCCCGGCCAGGAACACATCCCGGCCGGCCTGCTGCGGCTGAGCGTGGGCTGCGAGCACGTCGAGGACCTGTGGGCCGACCTGCGCACCGCCCTCGGAGACCCCGCCACGGAAGCGCCCGCCGAGTCCACCGTCCGTCCGACCGTTCCCGCCGGGAGTCACCCGTGATCGACGCCGACCTGCCCACCGCCCCCTCGACCAGTCCGCTGGCCTGCGGGTTCGCCGCCTGCCTCGCCTCGGTCACCGAGGTGCCGGTGGCCGACCTTCCCCTGCCCGCCGGTGACCTGCCCCAGGCGCTGGGCGCGTGGCGTTCCTGGCTGGCCGCGCGGGGCTCCGGCTTGGTGTCCATCGCCGACCCCACCAGCTTCCAATGGGCCGGCTGGTGGATCGCCGTCGTGCAGACCGGTGACACCGAGGTCGCCACGCTGGCCTTCGGCACCCCGCCGGGCATCGTGCTCAGCCCCCAAGACCCCGCACTCCTCGGCCGGGCGACCACGGAGCTGCCGATCACCGCCGCCTACGCCGTCGCCTCTCTCGACCCCGTGCTCCGTGCAGCGACGGCGACGGCGACGCTCGATCTGCATGGCACCGTCGAGGGCCTGGCGGTCGCCCCCGCGGCCGAGGCCACGATGCGACTGCTCGAGGTCGCCTCCGCCCGCGCCGGTCGCGGCCTCGAGGGTGACCGGTACGCCACCGGCGCCGGCACCTTCAGCCCCCGCGCCGGTCACCGGCCCGGCTACGACCTGACCCTGATGGCCGCCGAGGTCCTCGACGAGCTCGCCACCGCCGGGCATGCGATCGACTTCGCCGCCACCCGCCGCAACGTCCTCACCCGCGGCATCGACGTCAACGCCCTCGTCGGCGCCACCTTCCGCATCGGCGACGTTCTCTGCGCCGGCCGCCGGCTGTGCGAGCCCTGCGTGCACCTGGACCGGCTCAGCGGGCCCGGTCTGCTCCGGCCGCTCATCCACAAGGGCGGATTGCGGGTGGACGTCCTCACCGACGGCGAGATCCGCCTCGGAGCACCGATCCGGCCCGCCTGAGCAGACTGGAGCCGCCCGTGCCCGACAAGACTGCGTTTGCCATCGTCGACGCTTTCACCACCGAGCACCCGTTCTCCGGCAACCCGGCCGGAGTTCTGCTGCTCGACGAGTTCCCCGATCCGAGCTGGATGCAGGGGGTCGCGAACGAGCTGGCACAAGCGGAGACGGCGTTCCTCGCCCCCGGCGAGGCCGGCGCGCTCCTGCTGCGCTGGTTCACCCCGGTGACCGAGGTCGCGTTGTGCGGGCACGCCACGCTGGCCAGCGCCCACTGGCTCTGGGAGTCCGGCGTCCTGCAGCAGGAGGCGGTCGCGTTCATGACCCGGAGCGGACGGCTCACCGCCGTACGTGAGCACGACCGGATCGTGCTCGACTTCCCCGCGGTCCCCGCCACGCAGGTGACGCCGTCCTCGGACCTCCGGACCGCCCTCGCCGGCGCGGTACCCGTCTGGGCGGGAGTCACCGACCATCCCGATGCCGGTGAGCGCAACATGCTGGCCGTCCTCGCGTCGGAAGGCGCTGTGCGCGACCTCTCGCCCGATCTCCAGGCCGTGGTGCGTCTGCCGGTCGGCGGCCTGATCGTCACCGCTCGGCGTCGGGTCGGCGGAGTCGTGTCGCGCTACTTCGCCCCCGCCTACGGGATCCCGGAAGACCCGGTGACCGGGTCAGCCCACTGCACGATCGGCCCCTACTGGTGTGCCGAACTGGGGACCACGCTGTCCGCCGAGCAGGCGTCCCCGCGCGGAGGAGAGCTGACCGTCGTCACCACCGACGCAGGACGGGTGCTCCTCGCGGGGCAGGCACGGACGGCGGCCACCGGGTTCGTGCTCTGACCCGACCGCCATCCCGCTGGTGCGGCCCTCGTCCTCCGCCGCCGAAGCCACGCCGGCGGAGCTCCTCGCCGGACGGTGTCTGGCACCGGACGACGCGTACCCGCGGGATGGCAGATAACGGCCAGTTCAAGGTCCTGCGCCGCGGGTTGTGCAGCGGGCTGCTGCGTAGCCCGCCCGGCTAGCCCTCATACTTCTACGCGTTATCTGCCGTGCGTCGTCGGAAGCGTTCGGTGCACCGGGCACTCACCCGGCCACGGTCCGCCGGCTTCGCCGGATCACCCACGTCCAGCCGGGCAACGACTCGAGCTGTTCGGCCCGCTCGCGGCTCAGATCTCCGCGCCGGTGCTGAACGCGCAGGGTCGCGATCTTTCGTCCCAGCGGATAGCCGTTCTCGACGTGGACCCCGGGCAGGCGAGCTGTTCCTTCGCGGGCGATGTAGCTGAGCAGCGCCTCCTCGAACTGCCCCCACCGGTCGGCCTGGTAGTCCCAGATCCAGCCGGGCACGCCCGCGAGCAGATCGGCCTGGGCCTGGGGCAGCTTGCCGGCTCGGCAAAGGCGCCGCTGCGCCATCAGCCACCGGCCGAGGGGAAAGCCGTCCTCCTCGTACTCACTGGTCGGGCAGGCGTGCCCCTCACGTGCAGCGAATGCGGCGAGCAGGTCCAGCCCGGTGTGGAAGCGCCCCGGCGGTGCCTGCCACTGCCAGGGCTGAGCCGGCGCTGCGGCGGCTCGGTCCAGCGCCGCGTCCAGAAGGTTCCGGGCAGCGGGCGGCAGCACCGCACGCAGGTGGGCCAGCAGCAGCGCGACCAGTTCATCCGCGGCGGCCGCGGGCCGCACCGGAACCGGCAGGTCATCTGGGCCGAGCGGCGGCAGCGGGTGCTCCCGCATCCGCACCACCGTCCATCCCGCGAACCGCAGCTCGGCGGACTTGCGGGCGTCGTGCTGGCCGCGGTCGCGGTGGTAGAAGACGCCGTCGTACTCCAGCACCAGGCGCAGCTCGGTGACGGTGATGTCAGGTCGCCAGCGGCCGCCCGCGGTGACGATCGCCTCCGGCCGTGGATCGACGCGGAGGCCGGGCAGGGCGTGTGCGAGCGCGGATGCGACGGCCAGCTGCCGCTGGGAGATCTGGCGGGGCTTGCACAGCGGGCAGTCCCCGTGCCCGGCGGCCAGCGCGTTCACCCGGCTGGCGACGGTGGTCCGCCAGGTGTGCCCCAGTCCGTTGGGGCACGACCAGGTGACCACTCGGGTGGTGCCGGCGGTGACCTGTTCGGCGGTCAGGCCATCGTTGAGCGCCGGGTCGAGGTCGCGGGCGGCCTGCGGGCAGCGGGTCGCGAGGCTGTTGGTGACCGACATCTGGTGCCCGGCGCAGCACACGCAGCCGTGCCCGTGCAGCGCCCGAGAGGAGACGCGAGTACGCCACCGGTGGTCGGGGCCCTTCGGGCAGCGCCACCAGACCAACCTGCGGGAGCTCTCCGACAGCGCCGCGGGGGTGTCCGGCGCGTTCGCCTCGTGATCGAACTCGGCGACCAGCTCGGGATACCGGGCAAGCATGTTGGTCACCGAGACCCGCTTGCCGGCGCAGTACGGGCACCCGTTGTCCTGGGATGTCCGGGAGACGACGGACACCCGCCAGACGTGGTCGGGGCCGCGGTCACAGCGCCAGGTGATCACCTCGCTGGTACCGGCGAGCACCTGGTCGGCGCGGCGGCCGTCGTTGAGCGCGGGGTCGAACTGGGCGGCGTACGCCGGGTGGAGCGCGGCGAGGTTGTTCGACGCCGATAGCTGGTGGCCCGCGCATGCCGGGCAGCCGGTCGGCTTCACCGCCTTTGTGCGCGAGGAGGGGGCGGCGCGCCACTCGTGGTCGGGATGGACAGGGCACAGCCACCACACCCGGACCGAGCTGCCGGGTCGCACGTCCTGCGGCCGCAGCTGACCGTTGCGGGTGGGATGCCACTGGACCGCGACATCCGGCCGGGCTGCCGCGAGGTTGTCCGTGTCGGTCACGACGGACCCGGCACAGGCCGGGCAGCCGACACCGCGCTCGGTCCGGGGGCCGACCTGCGCCTCCCAGCGGTGGTCGCAGGTGCTGCAGCGCCAGCCGACGCGGCGGTGGGAGCCGGCGATGATCTGGTCGGCGGTCAGCCCGCCGGTCGACGGCGCGGCGGGGTCGAGCTCGGCGGCGATCACTGGGAAGCGCGCGGCGAGGCTGTGGGTGACCGAGGGCTTCTTGCCGTTGCAGCACGGACATCCGGCGCCGTTGGCGATCCGGCGGCGCGGTGGAGCCTTCCACTGGTGGTCGGGACCCTTGTCGCAGATCCAGCCGACGTTCTTGCCGCCACCGGCGGGGATGCGGTCAGCCATCCCCTCCGCCGGATCGAGCTGGGCAGCGAGCGCGGGGTAGTCGGCGACGGTCGCCCCGGGCGGGATGGGGAGGACCTGCTTCGGGGCTCGCGGCACGAAGCAGCAGGCTAGGCCCCCCGCCGGACAGAACGCCTCAACGTGGCCGGTGTGGGGACGGCGCTGGCGGCCGACCCGGTGTGCACCACCCGCTCCTACGCTCAGTCAGCTGTCGGTGCTCATCCGAGGTGCAGGGATGCGGTGGCGTGGGGTGCGAGGACGGGACCGTCGCCGTGGTCGACGACGAGCCCGCGGCGCAGGAGCGCGGGCAGGATGAACCGGCGGTCGGCACCGGAGAGCTTCCGGCGGACGTCCTCGCCGCGGTGGATGCGGCGCAACAGCCGGGCTTCCGCGAGGTTGAGCGGGCGGGCGGCGGCCACGGCGTCGGGCGTCCGAACGAGGGGAACGAGCCACACGTCGTCGTGATGCCGCGCGACGGACATGCCGGCCGCCGACAGCTGGACGTTCAGCGCGGTGACCGCGGCCGAGACGTCGTCCAGCGTCGCGTCCAGCGCGGTGGCGAGAGTGGTGAGGGTCGTGCGGCCGTGGGTGACCAGCGCGGCGCCGACTGCCGCGGTGAGGTCCGCCCCGTCGTCGGTCGCCTCGTCGTGCCGCAGCAGCTGTCCCACCGGCGCGGCCAGGGCGCGGGCGAGGCGTTCGACGACGCGCAGGGGCAGGTCGCCGGCGTCGGCGCCGTCCTCGAGCCGCTTGACGGTGAGCGGGTCGACGCCGATGGCGGCGGCCAGGCGGCGCTGGGAGAGGCCGCGGTCGGTGCGCAGGCGGCGCACGGCGTGCGGGTCGATCACGGCAGCCTCGTGACGGTGACGCCGAGGGCACGCAGCGCGCCCTCGGTGTGGTCCCGGGTGCGCTCGGCCCGGCGCCCGGCGACGTGGATGCCGAGGTCGGAGGCTGCTTCGGTGAGGGCCTTCGTCAGCGCCTTCGGGGTATGCGGCAGGAGCTGCTGATCGGGGCCGGCGCCCTCGGCCAGGCGGAGGTGTCGCTGCGTGCGGATGGCCCGCGCGGTGTGCGGGCCGATCTGCACGGCGCCGTCCGTGGTCGTGAGCGTGGTGCCGGCGTCGCCGACGCGGACGGCGAGCACATCCTCCAGGCCCCAGCCGGTGCGGGTGAGCGCGACGGTGATGGCGCGGTGCGGCTGGCGGTAGGCGGCCAGCCCGGCGTCGGCGTCGACGGCCGGGATGCGGGGGCGCTCCTCGCTGTGCAGCAGCCGGGCCATGTCGGCCTTGACGTAGAGGTCGTGGTGCCAGGCCGCGGTTTGCAGCGCGCGGACCTCGATCGTGAGCTGCGCGTCGGCGGGGGCGGCGTTCAGGATCCGGTGGAGTAGGTCGGCGACGGTGTGCCGGGAGGCGCCGTGGTCGCGCAGCGCCTCGTCGCAGGTGCGCGCCGCGGCGCGGAGGTGGGCGTCGACCCGGGCGGCGTCGTCGGCGGGCAGCGTCTGCGTGCAGGCGGCCCGGAAGGTCAGGAACTCGTCGGCGGGGACGGCGGGGAGGTCGACCGCGGGCGCCGGGTGGGCGATGGGGACGGCGACGGGGTGCGGGACGTCGGCGAGCTCGGCGGTGGTCGCGCGGCGGCGGCTGAGGGCCCGGATGAACGCGTCGCTGCGCGGCGGCCGGTGCAGCAGCCACAGCCGGGCGCCGACCTCTCCGGCGAGCCGCACCAGCCCGGTGAGGATCAGCGGGTGCAGCCGCTGGGCCTCGGTGACGACGAGGTGGTCGATGTCGTGGGCGGTGGCCCAGGCGATGGCGTGCCGGACGTCGTCCTGCTGGTTGCGGCCCTTGCCGGCGATGTCGCGGCGCTTGCCGAGCGCGCCGAGCAGGTCGCCGGCGAGGACGTGCAGGCGGTCCAGGTCCGGCCGGGCCTCCACCCACAGCGCTCCGGTGACCAGCGGCGGATGTGCCGGGATGGTCACCGGGGCGCCGGTGACATCGACGGCGACGAGGGCGGGGGAGAGGGTCACTTCTTCCTCTTCAGCGTGGTGGCGGGCATGGACTGCAGCACCGCCTTCACGAAGGTGCGGTCGAGCACCGGGCGGTCGAGGCCCTGGGCGGCCAGGCGGTCGCGCAGGTGGATCGCGTGCTGCAGGAAGCGGGACCAGTAGCCGACGATGCCGTGGCAGACCCGGGCGTCGATCTCGGCGAGCAGGTCGGCGTCGGCTCCGAGGAACAGGTCGTGCATCGACTGCAGCGCGCGGAGCAGGTCGCCGTCCTTGAGCGGGGTGATCTCCACGGTCGAGCAGACCGCGTCCCACAGCAGCGGGTCCTTGCCGATCGCCTTCGCCGCCTGCGGACCGCCGACGAGGAAGTAGCTGGCCGCTGGCCGTCACGGCCGTGCAGCCACTCCAGCTGGCCGGCGGCCTCCGCCGTCAGCCGCTCGGTGTGCTCGACGACGACGATCCGCGGCTGCGCGGACAGCGCCTCCACGAGGTCGTCCTGCAGGTCGCGCTCGGGCAGGTCGCTGTCGGGGGAGATGATCTGGTCGTGCAGCAGCTGCAGCAGCTTGCGGCCGCTCTCCGTGCCGGCCAGCCGCAGCCGGGCTACCGGCAGCGGCTGGCCGGCGAGGTAGGCGCGCAGGGCGGTGCGCTTGCCGGTGGAGTGCGGGCCGTGGATGACGGCGATCTCGTGCCGGGGCACCACCAGCGCGGCGGCGTCCTCGATCTTCTGGAAGGCCGGGATGCGCACCACCCGGGCCTCGTCCAGGCCGGCCAGGGCCATCAGAACAGCCGTCCCTGCTCGCCGCCCTCGGCCGCGGGCTTGGCGAACAGCTCCTCGAGGGCCTGCACGCCGCCGCTGAGCAGGTCGTCTTCGGGGGTGACGACGACGCGCTTGCCGTCCTTGTCCTTCGCCAGCTTGTGCACGGTGTCGTGGCCCTTGCGGCGGATCCGGTTCACCGCGGTGAAGCGCTGCTGGGCCTTCGCGCGGGCCGCCTGACGGCGCTCGATGGTCTCCTGCTTGGTCTCGTCGGTGGCCGCCTGCACCGGCACGGCGGTGCACAGGTGCACGCCGTCGAGGAAGACCTCGATGAACGACCGGTCGTGCGGCAGGTGGCGGATCTCGACGTGCCGGCCGATCTTGTCGACCAGCTCGGGGGCGAACCAGTCGATGGTGTCCCAGCGGATACCGGTCCGGTTGACCTTGCACCGGTCCCTCGACACGAGGAAGTCGTTCCAGAGCTGCTCGGGGGCGATCTCGTCGAGCGGCGTGCCGTCGGCACGCCACGCCTGCAGCGGGGTCATTCCGGTGGTGCGGATGACGTGGTTGACGGCGTAGTCGTCCATCCAATCGGCCAGCAGCACGAGGAACTCGTCCTCGCCGAGCGCGGCGTCGGAGATGGCGCTGTTGCCGCGGAGGTCCTGCGGCCCCTCGCTGTAGCCGGGCAGGGGAGGCAACAGGCTGGTCTTCAGCGTCCGCCAGAACCGCTCCAGCCGGCCCTTCAGGTGCGGGCTGTAGGCCGGCAGCGCGATGGGCATGACGTTGAGCCGCAGGCAGGACTCGGTGATCAGGGTGGCGAGGAACTCCAGGCCGCGGTCCCACACCGCCTTCAGCGGGCGGCCGCCGACGACGGTGTCGCCGTCAGGGGCCAGGCGGAGGGTCATCGCCTGCACCAGGGCCGCCCGCACCTCCTCGGCCGTGGGCCGGCCGAAGGTGACCACCCAGGAGAGGACGTAGCGGGTGGAGCCGTCCATGACCGCGGTGATCCACGGCTTGACGGCGTGCTTGAACCCGCGGGGCACGACGAAGATCGGCAGCTCGGTGTGGTCCAGCAACAAGCTGTGCATCCGGTGCGGGTAGTCGTTGCGCAGGTACAGCTGGTGCTCCCGGTAGCCGGCCGACCCGCCGCGCGCGTACTCGATCTGATTGCCCATCACCTCGCGTACCCGGCGCCGGAAGGTCCGCTGGCTGGGAAGCGGCATCGTCTTGGCGAGCAGCTGGTACGCCTGGGCCAGCACGCCGCAGCACAGGAAGACGGCGGTGATGACCGCCTCGGTGACGGTGAACTGGCCGCCGCCGTCCTCGGCCGGGGCGGCCTTGACCTTCTGCAGGGTGCGGCGGATGTGCTTGCTGCTGTAGCCGCTGATCTTGGCCTGCGCGCGCAGGTCCGCCGGCGTCAACGGCCGGGTCTGCTCGAGCTCGAGCAGCTCGTCGACCGCGCGCTGCAGCGCGCTGCGCATGTACTTGGGCTTGTTGGGCATCGGGGTCACTTCTTCGCGGTGAGGTAGGGGGATCGGTGCAGGGGCACCCGGCTGCCGTCGGGCCGGACCAGCACCGAGCGGTGCGGTTCGGTCAGGCTCAGCAGCCGGATGCCGATGAACCGGTCCGGCCACAGCTGCGTTGCGCAGTCGAGGTAGCGGCGGACCTGCGCCGTGGTGCGGGCGAGGCCGAGCTCGCGGGGACTGCCGGTCTTGATCTCGTCGATCAGCACCCGGTCGCCGCTGTCGCGCCAGACGAGGTCGACCCGGCCGACGCCGACGTCGAGCTCCGTGCCGGCGAAGATCCAGGTCGCCGGGGGCAGCAGGTGCCAGAAGTAGCTGCCGGACAGCGCGGCGACGTTCTGCCGGTGCGCGCGGGCCTCGATGGGCGCGAACGCGCCGAGGGCGCGGTCGGCGGCCGCGCGGAGGTCGGTCGGGGAGGGGCAGCGGGTGCGGGCGGCCAGCGTGCCGATCGTGGCGTGCACGAGCACGCCGACCTGTCCGGACCGGGCGAGCTCTTCGTCGTCGTGGAACACGTGCGGGCACCGTCCGGTGCCCGCCGTGGTCGTCAGTCGGGTAGCGCAGCCAGCGGCCCAGCAGGCCGCGGTGCTGTGGGCCGACCGATGAGCCGGGTGGCCGTGGCCGTGTCACGGTGCCCGGCGGGGCGGGGATCCGGGAAGGACGTCACCCGAGCGCGGACCGTGCAGCGGGCACCCGGGGTGCGCCGTGAGCAGGCGTGCCTCCCATCGGGGATGGCGCGGTCCACCTCGCCCGTGCAGGGACAGCACCTGTAGGTCCCCGAACGGAGCATGCCCGGTCCGCTGCCGCGGTGACGGGTCGGCGGACAGCAGGGCGAGCGCGGTGCGGGCCGCCTGCAGGGCGACGTGTCCCAGGTCGGGGTAGGAGCCGACGTAGGTGGGGTGCGAGCAGCCCACGGGGGTGATGTCGCCGTCCGGGTGGGCCGGCGGCCACGGCACGGCGCGGTCGGCGCGGTGCAGCTGCAGGCACTCCCAGCAGCCGCCGCCGGCGGCCGGGAGGGTCACGATCGTGCCGCCCCAGCCGCCGGCGGTGGCGGAGGCGGTCAGCAGCGGTGTGCCGGCCGGCCGCAGGTGCGCGGCGAGGAACCGCGTCACGGTCGGGCTGGCGGAGGCGTCGACGACGAGTGTGCTGCCGAGCAGCCCGGGGAGTTCGCGGCCGTCGTCGGCCCCGAGGTCGCGGATGCCGCAGGTGAGCCGGACGTGCGGGTTGGCCTCAAGGATGCGGGTCGCGACGGCGAGCACCTTGAGGTCGCCGGCGTCGCGGATGCCGGGGAGCTGTCGGGCGTTGGTTGCGGGGTCGTGGGTGTCCCCGTCGACCAGCCGGAGTGCTCCGACGCCGGCGCGGGCCAGCTCCAGGGCGATCGGGCCGCCCAGCGCCCCGACGCCGACCACCGTCACCGTCGCGTCGGCCATCGGCCTGTTGACGTCGTCGGGCAGTCGGGCGGTGAGGTCGCCGGGGCCCATCGCGTAGCCGCGACGCGCCGTCACCCACACGCCCTCGCGGGCCCCTGCCTGGGCCGGTGCCGAGCCGGCCGGAGGAGCCGGCCACAGGGCGCTGAGGTCGAACAGCGAGAGCTGGTTGTCGGCGATCGCCTCCCCGGCGCGGCCCTCGTACCGGTGCCCCGGCGCCTCCCGGTCGAGGAGGAGGAAGTCCTCGTGCGGACGTCGTCGTTCCCGCTCCGAGGGCACCAGGAGCACCAGCGTCTCCCGGCGAGCGCCGTGCGTGACCGCGGGCACGGTCGCGCCCAGCTGTGCCCATCCCCGATGCCACAGCTCCGAGGGCTGGAGTGGCCCCGAGGGCAGGGTGGGGAGACGGACCCACGGGACCCGGGCGGCCACCCGCAGCGGAAAGGTCCGAGCGGCCCACAGCACGTGCTGGTCGCCGTCCAGCAGGGTGACCAGCGCGTGCACCGGGTTGCCGGCGTGACCGACGGACACCAGGTCGGCCAGGCCCCCCGGGACCTCGGCGGACGGCGTGCACGCGGAGTCGACCAGCAGCGCGCCGGTGACCAGGCACAGCCGGGTCCAGGCCGGCTCGGCTCCGGCCTCCAGGCCCAGCGTCGCGGGGTCGGTGCCCGGGTCACGGCCGGCCGCGAGCAACCGCGGGAGCTGGACAGAGAGCAACTCGGCCACCGTCGCGCCCGGCTGCCAGTCGTCGTCCACGGCGAGCAGGCACAGGGCGCCGTGGTTGGTGGCGTTGCGGTGGCGCACCAGCCCCGGCAGCGGCTCGGGCAGGTACACCCGAGGCGGGAACCACGGGTAGTTCGTTGGGTAGCGGACCAACAGCTCGAGCCGGTCCGGGTCGCCCGGCTGCGGCGCCGGGTGCCGCCAGCTGATCCGCAGTGCCAGCCGAGGTCCGAGGTCCGCGCCGGGCGCGAGCTGCTCGGCTTGGCCGAGGGTGGAGCGCCGGGACCAGGTGGCGCCGACGGCGGCCAGCGCAGCGGCCTCGGCCTCCCAGACGTCCGGGTACGCCAGCCACCAGGGCGCAGGTCCACCGGCCGCCGTCGGCGCGCTCATCAGCCCACCGGCCGGGGGTGCTCGCCCGCAGGAGCGGCCCACACCGGCGGCGCCAGCGCGATGTCCTCGACGACCGTCTCGTCGGTCGTCGTCCGGCTCTCGCTCTGCGTCGTCGTCGTGGTGGTGTGCCGAGTGAGCCGCCGCTGGCCAGCACTGCGCGGGACGGTCGGGGACTCCGGCGGGGCGGGCGCCGTGGGCGGCAGCGGCGAGGGCGGCTCGGTGTCCGGGCTAGCGGGCGGCGCCTGGGGCTCTGCGGTGCCCTCACCGTTCCCGCCGCCGAGCTCGGCGTCTGGGCTCACCGCGGCCCCCTGCGAGTCAGGGAGCGGGGCGTCCGCTCCGGTGGGCTCGTTGATGTCGTCCGGCATGGGACGTCCTCTCGGTCCGGCCGCTGGGGATCAGCGGCAGCGGCCGAATCGCAGCCGGGACCTGCCGAGGGCTGCACCAATCGTCATGGATCCTTCCGAGCACTAGCTCGAAACTGATGACGAATCCCGCCACCCGACCGGGTGACGGCGACGAATGCGGTGGATCGACTCAGCCGGCACCTCCAGGGCCGTGATCCGTCCCGGCGCCAACCACATCGACCGCCGCCGGCGGCTCAGGCCGCGCGACTACCTCAGCGATCCCCACGCCTTCGGCCGCCAAGCCGACGTCATCTTCCGCGTGCCGCCCGGCGGGGACGCCGTCTCCGCAGCCGTGGCGCGGGTCCAGCACCAGCTGGTGCTGGACTGGCGCGCCGCCCGACCGCGCCGCATGGGGAGCCGGGACGCCCGGGTGTTCCGGATCTCCTCGTCGACGTGGAGCTCGAGCGTGCTCGGGGAACGGTGGATGGGGGAGACGGTCATGGCTGCGGTCCTCCACGCCCTCAGCCACCGGTGAACGCATGGGGGCGGGTTCGACGCGAGACTTGCAGTGGGTGATTTGCACGTCGCCGTCGGCGGTGAGTAGCACCTCGACGGCTCCAGCGTGACTACGCTCGACGAACGACCCCAGGGTGAGCGTGCACCGGATCGGCATGAGGGACGGCCTGAGTGACCAGCGAACTAGGGCTCCTGGACACCAACGGGATCCTTCAGCAGCCGTGGATCAAGCCCGAACGGACCAGCGCGGGGCTGGGGTGGGACAAGCAGTACCTGTCGGTGCAGCGCGAGCGTCCCTACCGCGAGTCCTTCGGGGCCGCCGGCACCCACCTGGTGATCCTGCATCGGGACGGGCCGGTGACCGTCCGCCGGGGCCAGGGGAAGCTCAGCCGTTCTCGGCAGGTGCCCGCGGGAGGGCTGTTCATCCACCCGGCGGGGCGGGACCTGACCGTCGAACTCGGGGGCGCCCTGAGCACCGTGCACCTCTACATCACCGACGACCTGGTCCAGGACGCTGCCGGCGGCGATCGGCCGGTCGAGCTGGCGGAGGAACTCGGGATCGGCGACCGGCTGCTGGAGCAGCTCATGCTCTCGATGGACGAGACACTGCGCCGCTGGGAGCCGGCCGCCCGCACCTACCTCGACCAGCTCGGCAGCATGGTCGCCGCGCAGCTGGTGCGCCGGCACGGGGCCGGGGCGGGTGCGGTCGATGACCGTCCCCCGGGCGGGTTGGGCGATTGCCAGTTCGCGGCGGTGCGGGCGGTGATGGAGGAGCGGCTGGCCGACCCGGTGTCCCTGGCCGAACTGGCCTCGATCGCCGGGCTGAGCGTCAGCCAGTTCAGCCGGCAGTTCAAGGGACGGACCGGCCTCGCGCCGCACCGGTTCCTGCTGGGCCTGCGCGTCGACCAGGCGTGCCGGCTGCTGCGCACCGACTCCGCGCCCATCGCCGACATCGCCGTCCGGTGCGGCTTCTCGCACCAGGAGCACCTCACCCGGGTAATGCGCGCACACCTCGACACCACCCCCGGTGCCGTGCGCCGCGGTTCCTGAGCCTCCCGTCGCGTCGACGACGCGCATTTCGTGCAGCGAAGTCGGCCGGATCGTGCAGGAAGCCCCCTGTGGTCGGCCCCACACTCAGAGACGAGATGTGACCCGAGCAACAAGGGAGAGGGCATCCGATGCCAGACCTCGACACCGACGTCCTCGTCGTCGGCAGCGGGCCGGCCGGTTCCGCGGCCGCACTCGCGCTGGCCACCTACGGCGTGCGGACGACCGTGATCACCAAGTACGGGCGGCTGGCCGACACGCCGCGCGCGCACATCACCAACCAGCGCACGATGGAGGCCCTCCGCGACCTCGGCGTCGAGGAGGAGGTGATGGCCGAGGCCGCTCCGCAGGAGCTGATGGGCAATCTCGTCTACTGCACCTCGATCGCCGGTGAGGAGCTCGGCCGGCTGCATGCCTGGGGCACCCGTCCGGACCGGCTGGCCGACTACACCGCGGCCAGCCCGTCGCGGATCTGCGACATGCCGCAGGACCTGATGGAACCGGTGCTGCTGCACAACGCCCAGTCCCGCGGCGCGAAGGTGCGCTTCGACACCGAGTACCTCTCCCTGCAGCAGGACGACGACGGCGTCACGGTGCACGTACGGGACCGGCTGCGCGGCGACGAGTACGACCTCCGCGTGAAGTACGTGATCGGCGCCGATGGCGGCCGCAGCCAGGTCGCCGAGGACATCGGGCTGCCGCTGCGGGGGCAGATGGGCGTCGGCGGCAGCATCAACATCGTCTTCGAGGCCGACCTGTCCCACCTGGTCGCCGACCGGCCGTCCGTCCTGTACTGGGTGCTGCAGCCGGGCGCCGACGTCGGCGGCATCGGCGCCGGCCTGGTGCGCATGGTGCGGCCCTGGCACAAGTGGCTGATCGTCTGGGGCTACGACATCAACGGCCCGGCGCCCGACCTCACCGAGGAGTTCGCACTGTCCATCGTGCGCAAGCTCGTCGGTGACGACTCGGTCAAGGTGTCGATCACCTCGAGCTCGGCGTGGACGGTCAACCACCTCGCTGCCGAGCGCTACTCGGCCGGGCGGGTGTTCTGCGCCGGCGACGCCGTGCACCGGCATCCGCCGTCGAACGGCCTGGGCTCCAACACCTCCATCCAGGACTCCTACAACCTGGCGTGGAAGCTGGCCGCGGTGCTCAAGGGCCAGGCCGAACCGGGTCTGCTTGAGACCTACTCGGCCGAACGCGCCCCGGTCGGCAGGCAGATCGTCGACCGCGCCAACCAGAGCATCGCCGACACCGCCCGCATCTACGACGCCCTCGGCCTGCTCAACACCGCGGACCCGGAGGTGATGGTCGAGCACATGGCCGCCCGCAAGCAGGCGACGCCGGAGGCGGAGAAGCAGCGGGCGGCGCTGCGCGAGGCGATCGCGTTCAAGGACTACGAGTTCAACTGCCACGGCGTGGAGCTGGACCAGCGCTACGAGTCCTCTGCGGTGGTGCCCGACGGTACCGCGCCGGAGCAGCCGGTCCGCGACCCGCAGTTGTACTCGCACACCACCTCGCGTCCCGGTGCGAAGCTGCCGCACACCTGGCTGACCACCGACCACCGGCGCCAGGTGTCCACCCTCGATCTCGGCGGGCGTGGCCGGTTCACGGTGTTCACCGGGATCGGCGGGGACAGCTGGGTGCGCGCCGCGGCGGTCGTGGGGGAGCGGCTGGGCATCGACGTGGCCGCCGTCGTCATCGGCCCCGGCCAGGAGTACGACGACCTGTACGGCGACTGGGCCCGGGTCCGCGGCATCGACGACGGCGGGGCGCTGCTCGCCCGCCCGGACAACTACGTCGCCTTCCGCCAGGCCGGCGCCGCGTCCGACGCCGAGGCCGAGGCGGCGCTGGAGAGCGCACTGCGCACCGTGCTCGATCGCGCTCAGGCGGTGCAGGCATGAGCAACCGTGCGCTGTTCAGCGAGGAGCGCTCGGCCGAGGTCGTCGCCGTCAGCTTCGCGAACACCCAGGACCCGCGGCTGAAGCAGGTGCTGACCTCGCTGGTCCACCATCTGCACGCCTTCGTCAAGGACGTCGAGCTGACCGAGGCCGAGTGGGGGACCGCGATCGACTTCCTCACCCGCACCGGGCACATGAGCAACGAGGTGCGGCAGGAGTTCATCCTGCTGTCCGACGTCCTGGGCGTCTCGATGCTGGTGGAGACGATCAACCACCGCACCGGCGGCACCTCCACGGAGTCCACCGTGCTGGGCCCGTTCCACATGGTCGAGTCCCCGAAGCGGGAGCTCGGTGACGACATCAACCTCGACGGCAAGGGAACCCCGTGCCTGGTGTCCGGCCGGGTGACCGGCCCGGATGGCGAGCCGCTGGCCGGCGCGACCGTGGACGTGTGGCAGACCAACGAGGACGGCTTCTACGACGTCCAGCAGCCGGGCATCCAGCCGGCGGGCAACCTGCGCGGGCTGTTCACCACCGACGCCGACGGCCGCTACTGGTTCCGCTCGGTGGTACCGCGCTACTACCCAATCCCCGACGACGGCCCGGTCGGACAGCTGCTCGCGGCGACCGGCCGGCACCCGAACCGGCCGGCGCACCTGCACTTCATCGCCTCGGCCCCGGGCTATCGGCCGGTGACCACGCACGTGTTCGTCGCCGACTCGCCCTACCTGGACTCCGACGCGGTCTTCGGCGTCAAGGACAGCCTGGTCAGGGATGTGCCGGAGGTCGACGACCCGGCCCGGGCGGGCGAAGTCGGCCTGCCCAACCCGTTCCGCACCCTGACGTTCGACCTCGCCCTGCTGCGCGCGGACCACGCGCCCCCGGCGGCCCAGCCGGCGGACGTGCAGCCGACCGTCGTCAAGGGGGTGCCGTCGTGATCCGCCCGTTCACCTACCAGGCCTTGCCCATGCGGGTGGTGTTCGGCCCCGGGTCCCTGGCCAAGCTGCCCGACGAGGTCGAGGCCCTGGGGTTGACCCGCGTGCTGGTCCTCTGCTCTCCCGAGCAGGAGGACACCGGACGCATGGTGGCGGCCGCGCTGGGTGGGCGTGCCGCCGGGGTGCTGGCCGAGGCCCGGATGCACGTGCCGATCGAGGTCGCCACCCGCGCCCGGGACCTCGCCGGTGAGCTCGGCGCCGACGGCTGCGTCGCGGTCGGCGGCGGCTCGGCGGTCGGGCTGGGCAAGGCCATCGCGCTGGAGCACGGGCTGCCCGTGATCGCGGTGCCGACCACCTACGCCGGGTCGGAGATGACCCCGGTGTGGGGGCTCACCGAGGGCGGGGCCAAGCGCACCGGCCGGGACGACCGGGTGCTGCCCAAGAGCGTCGTCTACGACCCGGAGATAACGCTGACCCTCCCGTCCCAGATGTCGGCCACCAGCGGCATCAACGCGATCGCCCACGCCGTCGAGGGGCTGTACGCCCCGGATGCGACGCCGATCGTCTCGCTGATGGCCGAGGAGGGCACCCGGGCGCTGGCCACCGCGCTGCCGGCGGTGGTCGCCGACGGCGCCGACCTCGACGCCCGCGGGGAGGCCCAGTACGGCGCCTGGCTGTGCGGCGCGGTGCTCGCCGCGACGACCATGTCGCTGCACCACAAGCTCTGCCACACCCTGGGCGGCACGCTGGACCTGCCGCACGCGCAGACGCACACCGTGGTGCTGCCGCACGCGCTGGCCTACAACCAGCCCGCCGCACCCGACGCGGTCGCCGCGCTCTCCCGGGCGCTCGGCGGCGTGCCCGACCCCGCCCGGGAGCTGTGGGAGCTCGCCGGCCGGCTCGGCGCCCCACGCTCGCTGCGCGAGCTCGGCATGCCGGAGGAGGAGATCCCGCGGATCGCCGACCTCGCCGTCGCCAACCCCTACGCCAACCCCCGTCCGGTCACCCGCGACGGCGTCGAGGCCCTCCTGCACGCCGCCTGGGCCGGCCAGCCACCCACGGCTCTGCAGTAGGAGCCCCCAGGCACCCGGAACGCGGGTTCCAGGTCGGAGCACCGGCTCCGAACACCCCAGCGCTGGGTTCTCTTCATCGTTGCCCTGACACAACCAGGAGTCGCAATGGGACGGATGGACGGCAAGGTCGTGCTGATCACCGGCGCTGCCCGGGGACAGGGCCGAGCACATGCGCGGAGGTTGGCTGCGGAGGGCGCGGACATCATCGCCGTGGACCTGGCGGGCCCGGTGGAGACGGTGACCTATCCGGCCGCTTCACCCGCTGACCTCGCCGAGACGGTCAAGGCCGTGGAGGAGCTCGACCGGCGAGTCGTGGCCCGGCAGGCCGACGTCCGGGACACGGAGGCCCTGGCCGCCGCGGTGCGCGACGGGATCGGCGAGCTGGGCCGGCTGGACGGCGTCGTCGCCAATGCCGGCATCCTCAACGCGGTCAAGCCGTCGTGGGAGCTGGCCGAGGACGACTGGCAGACGATGCTCGACATCAACCTCTCCGGCGTCTGGCACACCACGAAGGTGGCGATCCCGCACCTGCTCGAGCAGGGCCAGGGGGGCTCGATCGTGCTGATCAGCTCGACCGCCGGGTTGCGGGGCATCCCGGGCATCGCGCACTACAACGCGGCCAAGCACGGCGTGCTGGGGCTGCAGCGCACGCTGGCCAACGAGCTGGCCGAGCACCGCGTCCGGGTCAACTCCATCCACCCGACCAACGTGCGGACGACGATGATCGAGAACGAGTCGAGCGCCCGGATCTACCGGCCGGACCTGGAGGACCCGACGTTCGACGACGCGATCCCGGCCCTGGCGAAGATCAACATGTGGGACGTGCCCTGGGTCGAGGTCGAGGACGTCGCCAACGCCGTCCTCTTCCTGCTCTCGGAGGAGTCCCGATACATCACCGGGGTCGCACTCCCGGTCGACCTGGGGATGAGCCAGAAGTACTCCGGCGCCTGAGCGTTCCGGCGGCCTGCCCAGGGAAGGGGCTCTACCAGCTATGGCGAGCCCGCGACGAGTTCCTGCGCGGCCACGGTCTCGACCAGATGCGAGCGCAGCCCCTCGAGGGTTTGCGACCGGCTGGGTGTCCCGCAGCGGAACACCCAGCACCGACATGACGCGGGCCACACTGGGCCCCCGAGCGGACATCCTCCCAACTCACAGCGAGGTTCTCGTGGTCGCTTCGAATCAGACCCCGGCTTCGGCGGCTGGTGCCGCCCCGACTCTCTCCGCCCGCGAATCGGCCGCCCCGGTCACCGGCGATCGACCCGCTGACGTGGTCACCGACGTGATCGTCGTCGGCGGGGGCGGCGGCGGACTCCCGACGGCACTGTTCAGCCGCTGGCTCGGCAACGAGGTGGTGCTGCTGGAGAAGGCACCCGAGCTCGGCGGCACCGCGAAGAAGGCCGCCTTCTGGTACTGGGTGCCCAACAACGAGCCGATGCGCGCCCTCGGGATCGCCGACGAGGAGCAGGACTTCCTCCGCTACGTGGCCCGGCTCGCCCGTCCCACCGCCTACGACCCGACGTCGCCGACCCTGGGGCTGTCCCAGTGGGAGTACGACATGTGCCGGGCCATCTACGCCAGCGCCTCCCCGGCGGCCGAACTGCTGGCCGAGAAGGGTGCGCTGGAGTACCGCCACTGCCCCGACGTCAACGACTACTGGTCGGAGATCCCCGAGGACAAGGCGCCCACCGGGCGCGTCCTCGTGCCGCGGGAGGCCCGCGACACCATGTCGGACGGCGGCGCCGTGGGCACCGCCGCGATGGCCGCGGCCGCCGCGCGGGACGGTGTCGACATCCGGGTCAGCCACCGGGTGCAACGCCTCGTCGTCTCCGACGGCGCCGTCGTCGGGGTCGAGGCCACCACGCCGGACGGGCGCACCCACCGGTTCGCCGCGCGCAAGGCGGTGATCTTCGCGACCGGCGGCTTCACCCACGACCTGGACCTGCGGCGCAACTTCCTGCACGCCCCGGTCTACGGCGGCTGCGCCGCGCTGACCAACGAGGGCGACTTCCTGGCCATCGCCGGCCCGGTCGGCGCCCAGCTGCGCAACATGAACTACGCCTGGATGTGCCCCGTCCCCCTCGAGCGCGCCGTCGCACGCGACCCCGGCATGATCGGCATGTTCTCCGTCGCCGGCGACTCCACGATCTTCGTCGACAAGACCGGGCGTCGGGTGGTCAACGAGAAGCTGCAGTACAACGAGCTGGCGCAGAAGTTCTTCACCTACGACGGGGAGAACAGCGAGTACCCCTACCTCGTCCTCGTGCAGCTCTGGGATCAGCGCAGCCAGGACCACTCGGCCAGCGACGAGTACGGCCGCCAGATCGTGCCGCCCGGCACCGACGACTCCCACGTCATCCGCGGCGAGACCCTCGAGGAGCTCGCCGACGCCGTCGCCGACCGGCTCTCCCGGTACGCGCACGCCACCGGCGGGCTCACCCTCGATCCGGCCTTCGTCGCCAACCTCCGGCAGACGATCGAACGGTTCAACGGCTTCGCCGAGCGTGGCGTCGACGAGGACTTCCATCGCGGCGAGAAGCCGGTGCAGCTGCTGTTCAACGGGCCGGTCAAGGACGAGCCGGGCCGCGTCAACCCGACCATGTGGCCGATCAGCGACAGCGGCCCCTACTACGCCAGTCTCGTCACCGGGGGCACCCTCGACACGAAGGGCGGCCCGCGCACCAACACCGAGGCGCAGGTCCTCGACGACACCGGGACGCCGATCCCCGGCCTCTACGGCGTCGGCAACTGCGTCGCCTCCCCGTCCGGCCAGGCCTACTGGGCCGGCGGCGCCACCCTCGGCCCGATCATCGCCTTCGCCTACCGGGCCGCGCAGGCCGCCGACCGCGAGACGATCCGCGAGCCCCGCCCGCTCGCCGCCACCTCGTCCTGACCAGCTCGTTCCTCTTCGAGACAAGGAGTTCCCCGTGGCCGTCGCCACCCAGACGATGACCGACGAGCAGCGCAAGTCGGTCGCCCTCGAGTACCTCAAGGCCTTCGACAACGCCGGCACCACCTCCACCGGCGGCAGCATCCTCGACCTGTTCGCCGAGGACGCCCAGGTCATGTTCCCCAAGTGGGGCCTGGCCACCGGCAAGAAGGAGATCGGCCAGCTGTTCACCGACATCGGCGGCACCCTCACGTCCATCCAGCACCACTACAGCGAGTTCACCTGGATCTTCTCCGGCTCCGACCTGGTCGTCGCCGAGGGCACCAGCCACGGGGAGCACCGGGACGGCCCCTGGCGGGCCGGTGTGCCCGAATGGGGTGCGGGCCGCTGGTGCGACGTCTTCGAGATCCGCGACTTCCTCATCCAGCGCTGCTTCATCTACCTCGACCCGGACTACGCCGGCCGGGACACCGCCCGCTACCCCTGGCTGTCCCAGGACTGACAGGCCGGCTGCGACCTCCGGCCAACCGCGCCGGCCGGAGGCCGCAGAGCCGGTACAGCCCGAGGGTGGCACGCGGTGCCGCCCATCACTCTGGTGAACACCCTGCAGGACGCGAGACGAGCAGACCGGAAAGGGCGTGGTCTCGGTGGAGGACCAGCTGTACGGCGGAACGGTCGCGACCGCGCCCGAGCCGGAGAGCGTGCTGCTGCCCGGGCACGACGTGCCGCTGGGGCGCTACACGACCGTCCGCCGGCTGCTGCCGCAGAGGCAGCTGCGGATGGTCGGTGCCTGGTGCTTCGTCGACCACTTCGGCCCCGAGGACGTCAGCGGCCGCCCCGGCATGCAGGTGGCGCCGCACCCGCACACGGGTCTGCAGACGGTGACCTGGCTGGTGGACGGCGAGATCGTGCACCGCGACAGCGTCGGCAGCGACCAGCCGATCCGGCCCGGGCAGCTCAACCTGATGAGCTCGGGGCACGGCATCGCGCACTCCGAGATGTCCCCGGCGGAGCACCCGCCGGGCATGCACGGACTGCAACTGTGGGTGGCGCTGCCGGAAGAGGAGCGCCACGGCGAACCGCGGTTCGAGCACCACGCCAAGCTCCCGGTGCTGCAGGACGGGAACGCGACGCTCACCGTCCTCGCCGGGCGGTTTCGCTCCGTCGAGTCACCGGCCAGCGTCCACACGCCGCTCGTCGCGGTGGAGATGGTGGTCCGGGGGCCGGGCTCGCACCGGCTGACCCTGGAGCCGGCGTTCGAGTACGGCGTCCTGACGATGTCCGGCGCCGTGGACGTCGGCGACGCCACCGTGACGCCGGGATCGCTGCTGTACCTGGCCCCGGGCCGGTTGGAGCTGACCGTCGAGGCCCCGGGCGAGGCGCGGGTGATCCTGCTCGGCGGTGAGCCGTTCGAGGAGGACCTGGTGATGTGGTGGAACTTCGTCGGCCGCTCCCACGAGGAGATCGTCCAGGCCCGGGAGGACTGGATGGCCGGACGGCGGTTCGGCCAGGTCACCAGCTGCAGCGCCGACCCGCTAACGGCGCCGGCGCTGCCCACGGTTCGGCTCAAGGCCCGCGATCGCCACGGGCGCACCCTCGGCTGACCGTCACATCGCGGGAGACCACCCTCCGGGGAAATAGATGACGTGTCATGCACCTCGTACGAGGAACATGACCCGTCATCCACTTGGAGGATGAGATGCAGTTCGGGATCTTCTCGGTCAGCGACGTCACCACTGACCCGACGACCGGTCGCACGCCCAGCGAGGCGGAGCGGATCAAGGCGGTCGTCACGATCGCGAAGAAGGCCGAGGAGGTCGGCCTGGACGTCTTCGCCCTGGGGGAGCACCACAACCCGCCGTTCTTCTCCTCCTCGCCGACGACGACCCTGGCCTCGATCGCCGCGCAGACGTCGACGCTGCAGCTGTCGACGGCGACGACGCTGATCACCACCAACGACCCGGTGAAGATCGCGGAGGACTACGCGATGCTGCAGCATCTGGCCGACGGCCGGGTCGACCTGATGATGGGGCGCGGCAACACCGGCCCGGTCTACCCGTGGTTCGGCAAGGACATCCGCGACGGCATCGATCTGGCCGTCGAGAACTACGCCCTGCTGCGCCGGCTGTGGCGCGAGGACGTCGTCGACTGGTCGGGCAAGTACCGCACGCCGCTGCAGGGCTTCACCTCGACCCCGCGGCCGCTGGACGGCGTCCCGCCGTTCGTGTGGCACGGCTCGATCCGCTCCCCGCAGATCGCCGAGCAGGCCGCCTTCTACGGCGACGGGTTCTTACACAACCACATCTTCTGGCCGCCGGAGCACACCCAGCGGATGGTCGAGTTCTACCGCCGCCGGTTCGAGCACTACGGCCACGGCGCGGCCGACCAGGCCATCGTCGGGTTGGGCGGGCAGGTGTTCATGCGCAAGAACAGCCAGGACGCGGTGCGCGAGTTCCGCCCCTACTTCGACAACGCCCCGGTCTACGGCCACGGCCCGTCGCTGGAGGAGTTCAGCACCGAGACCCCGCTGACCGTGGGCAGCCCCCAGCAGGTCATCGAGCGGACGCTCGGCTTCCGCGACTACGTCGGGGACTACCAGCGCCAGCTGTTCCTCATCGACCACGCCGGCCTGCCGCTGAAGACCGTGCTGGAGCAGCTGGACATACTCGGTGAGGAGGTCGTGCCGGTGCTGCGCCGGGAGTTCGCCGCGCTCAAGCCCGCGCACGTACCCGACGCCCCGACCCACGCGAGCCTGGTCGCCGCCGCCGGCGGGGCGAAGGACGCGACGGTGTACGCCCCGGCCGATGACGTCACCGGTCAGGGTGCAGGAGGTGCCGACCCGATGAGCACCCGCACCCTTGCCGTGGTCAGCGCGGGGCTGTCGGTCCCGTCGTCGACCCGGCTGCTGGCCGACCGGCTGACCGCGGCCTCCGTCGCCGCCCTGCGCGAGCGGGGTGTCGATGTCACCGTGGAGGTGGTTGAGCTGCGTGAGCACGCCCGCGACCTTGCCGACAACCTGGTCACCGGCTTCCCCAACGCCGCGCTGCGCGCCGCGACCGAGACGGTGACCGGCGCCGACGGCCTGATCGCCGTCACGCCGATCTTCTCGGCCTCCTACAGCGGCCTGTTCAAGACCTTCTTCGACGTCGTCGACAGGGACGCGCTCACCGGCAAGCCCGTCCTGCTCGGCGCCACGGCGGGCACGGCGCGACACTCGCTGGCCCTGGAGTTCGCGCTGCGCCCGCTGTTCGCCTACCTGCGGACGACCGTCGCCCCCACCGCCGTTTTCGCGGCCTCCGAGGACTGGGCCGGCGGCGACGGCGTCAGCCGCGCACTCAACGAGCGGATCGAGCGGGCCGCCAGCGAGCTGGCCGACCTGATCGCCGGCCGCCCGGCGGCCACCCCGATCGATCCCCTCGAGGAGCCGTTCGGCGGCACCCCGCCGTTCGAGCAGCTGCTCCGCAGCGTCTGACGGAAGAACAGGTTGATCATGACCCCGCCGAAGACCGCCGAGACCTCCGTGCCGGTCCACCCGCTTCTGGCACAGCGGTGGAGCCCCCGCGGACTGGACGCCACCCACGCGCTCGACGAGCGCGCGGTGCAGGCCCTGCTGGAGGCCGCCCGGTGGGCGCCGTCGGCGAACAACAGCCAGCCGTGGCGCTTCCTCGTGGGCCGCCGCGGCGACGACACCTTCACGCGGCTGCTCGGCGTGCTCGCGCCCGGCAACCGCAGCTGGGCCCACGCCGCCAGCGCTCTGGTCCTCGTCGCCGCGCAGACGGTCGACGACGCCGGCCGGCCGCGCCCCTGGGCGCTGTTCGACGCCGGCCAGGCCGTCGCCGTGCTGAGCGTCCAGGCCGAGGCCGACGGGCTGAGCGTGCACCAGATGGACGGATTCGACACCGACGCCGCCCGCCACGAGTTCGGCCTCGACGCCGAGCTCACGCCGCTGGTGGTCCTCGCGGTCGGCCGGCACGACCCCCATGCGAAGCTGCCGGACCCGCTCGCAGCCCGCGAGCGCGCATCCCGCAGCCGCGAGCCGCTGGAGGCATTGCTGCTTGCGGCGCCCGGGGCCGCCAGCCGCGCGGCGTGACCTGTGATGGGCGGCGTCACCCTGGGCCCGCGTCCCGGATGGCGCCGTCGTAGCGCTGCCGGGCCGCGATGACGGCCCGCCCGTTCTTCTCCGCCCAGGCTCGGATGGCGCGAGCCGGCTCGCACAGGCTCGCTCCGAGTTCGGTGAGGCTGTACTCGACGTGCGGGGGTACGGCGGAGTACTCCTGCCGGACGACGATGCCGTCACGCTCGAGCTCGCGCAGCGAGGCGGTGAGGACCTGTGAGGTCACCCCGGGGACCAGCGATCGCAGGCGGGTGAACCTCAGCGGGCCGCCCTTCAGTGCGAGGACGATCAGCAGCGTCCACTTGTGGGCGAGGACGTTGAGCGCGAGGCGCGTCGGGGAGCCGACCCCGTAGTCGGCCAGCAGGTCCTCGGACATCGGGGCCTCCGTAAGGGTCGGTCAGGTTGCACTGACCGTCGTCCCGACAGCTACGTTCGCCTCCGCCCTCCCTGGCACGCAACTGCACCAAGTCCCCGGCCGGCGCCGGCGGGGGGCCTCGACAGCTGCCGGGGAGCCCCGCGTGCCCGAGACCGGCGGCGTGCGGACCGCGGCTTCACGGCATGACCCACGCCGACGGGAGCAATGACATGGGTGAGCCCAGGAAGACCTACAAGGTCGGCTACTTCGTGGGGAGCTTGTCCTCCACGTCCATCAACCGGATCCTGTCCCGGTCGTTGATCCGGCTGGCTCCGCCTGACCTGGAGTTCACCGAGATCCCCATCGGCGATCTCCCGCTGTACAGCCAGGACTACGACACCGACTACCCACCCGAGGCCAGGGCGCTCAAGGAGGCGATCGCCGGCTCCGACGCCGTGCTCTTCGTGACGCCGGAGTACAACCGCTCCATCCCCGGTGCCCTGAAGAACGCCATCGACTGGGCCTCGCGGCCGTGGGGGCAGAACTCCTTCCACCACATCCCGGCCGGCGTGATCGGGGCGTCCATCGGGGCGATCGGCACCGCGGTCGGCCAGCAGTCCCTGCGCGCGGTCCTCAGCTTCTGCAACGCGCGGCAGATGACCGCGCCCGAGGCGTACATCCAGTACACGCCGGAGCGTTTCCGCGACGACGGCGAGGTCATCGACGAGTCCACGGCGAACTTCCTGAAGGACTGGGTGACCGAGTTCCGCGACCACGTGGTGCGGGTCCTGACGGTGTTGCCGCGGCCCTGACCGACTCGGCGCTGTCCGCCGGTCAGGCCGTTCTCGGTCGCACCGGATGACCGCTGATGATCGAGATCCGGTTGAAGGCGTTCATCGTGATGGCGAGCCAGCTGACCGCCGAGAACTGATCGGCGGTCAGCTCGTCCCGCGCGCAGGTTCGCTCGCGTTCTCGCACGGCGTGCTCGGGCAGAATCGTGATGGCCTCGGCGAGGGCCAGGGCTGCCCGCTCGATGGGCGTGAACAGGTCGACGTCGCGCCACGCGGGGAGGACTGCGAGGCGCTGCGGCGTCTCGCCGTTCTTCACTGCCCGGCGCACGTGCAGGTCGAGGCAGAAGCCGCAGCCGTTGAGCTGGGAGACGCGGATGTTGACCAGCTCGACGAGCAGCCGGTCCAGCCCGGCCGCCTGGGCCGTGGCAGAGACCTCCGAGGCCACCGCAGACATGGCCCGGTAGGCATCTGGGCTCTGCTTGTCGATGAACAGCCTGTCGTACTCGGCCGTGAGGCTCACGTGGACTCCAGGGGATCGGGTTGTCAGCGGTCGATGCGTCGGATGACGTCGACGGCGTCGCGGGGGAGCGCCCACGTCGGGCGGCCGGGGGCCTCGGCGAGGGTCTCCACCGCTCGTGCGGGGAACCCATCCAGAACGCTGCGGGCGGGGTGGGTGTCGCGCTGCTTGACGCAGGCCCCGGCCCGAACGACGGACTCTGGGCCGACGCTGCTGAAGTCGCAGACGATCGCGGCGGGCTCGACGACGGTGCCGCGGCCGATGTGGCAGCCGTGGATCATGGCGCCGGGGCCGATGACGACGTCGTCCTCGATGACCAGCTCGTTGTCGGGCAGCAGATGGAGGACGGCGTTCTCCAGGATCTGGACGCGCGAGCCGATGCGGACCGGGCCGTGCGAGTCGCCGATGATCTTCACGCCGGCACCGATGAGGGTGTCCTCACCGACCACCACGTCTCCGGTGATCTCGGCGCTGTCGAACAGCAGCGTGCCGGCGCCGAGGACGGGCTCCTTGTCGCGGTAGGCGTAGAGGGTGCCCATGTGTGCTCCTGCCTGCAGGGCGGCGGCCAGCCGGTGGCCCTGGTAGTCGGTGAGGTCGGTCTGGTGCTCCCGGAGCACCGCCAGGCGTTCCCGATCGGCGTCGGTGGCGGTGCGGATGGCGTGCGGCGGGCGACCGACCAGCACCGTGGACGGTGGGATCACCGTCCCGGTCGGGACGAGCGTGCCTTCGCCGAGGATGCAGCCGTCCCCGAGCCGCGAGCCGGGCATGAGGATCGCGCCGTTGCCGATCTCGCACAGGTCCCCGACGGTCGCGCCGATGATCTGTGCCCGGTGGCCGAAGACGGTGCGCTGCCCGATCCGCACGGGGTGCTCACGGGTGCCGACCACGACGCCGTTCTCCAGGACCGCGGAATGGTTGCCGATCGACACCGACTCGTCGTGCGAGCGCACCACGGTGCCCTGGGCGATGATCGCGCCGGCACCGACGTGGACGTTGCCCAGCAGCCTGGCCGAGCCGGCGATCTCGGGCTGTGGCTGGTCAGGGAGCAGCCGGTTGAGGCTCATGACAGCAACTCGCCCATCAGAGGACGTGGTGGCCGTACATCTCGCCGAGCGGGTCGGCGATCAGCTCGATGCGGGCGCCGTCGGGGTCGCGGAAGTAGACCGAGACGCCGCTGTGCACGGCGTGCTCCACCCCGGCGTCGGTGAGCCGCTGCACCAGCTCCCTCCAGTGCTCGGGGTCGACGCTGATCGCCATGTGGTGCAGGCCGCCGAGCACCTCGGCGTAGGCGCCGACGTCCAGGCCGGGGAAGTCGAAGAACGCGACGAGGTTGCCGTTGCCGATGTCGAAGAAGAAGTGCGAGGAGCCCGGGTAGTCGCGGTTCTCGATCAGCTCGGTCAGCGGGAAGCCGAGTACGTCCTGGTAGAAGCGCACGGTCGTCTCGACGTCGCTGCTGATCAGCGCGGTGTGGTGCAGGCCGCGAGCGGTGGACGACGGGCGCTCGCCGGCCGGCTTGAGGTGCGCGGAGCGAATGCGGGCACGCTCGGCTTCCAGGGCGGCTGGGTCGGGGGTGGTCGTGGTCATCTCGGATGTCCTCTCAGGTCGGACGGGGACCGGTCTGCCCAAGATGCACCTGGCGGCCGGGCTGTGGGGTGGTCGTGATCGGTCAGGGGCGGTCGGGCTGGTCGGAGGCAGGAGCCAGCTCGAACTCGGCCCGGCGGTCGTCCGGCACGAGGTCCAGGTAGGCGGGGTGGCGCTGGATGTAGCCGCGGATGAACGGGCAGAACGGCAGCACCGGGGAGCCCGCCTCGCGGGTGGTGTCCAGGGCGCCCCGGGCGAGCACGGAGCCGAGCCCCCGACCCTCGTAGGCCGGTTCGATGACGGTGTGGGTGAAGGCCACCGAGGACTTCGTCCGCCGGTACTCGGCGAACCCGGCGACCTCGCCGTCCACGAGCACCTCGAAGCGGCCCGCCTCGGGGTTGTCGACGACCTTCGGTTCGGTGTCGGTCACGGTTGTTCCTTCCTCTCGTGCGCAGGGGAGCGGCTCAGGCAGCGGTCGCGTGCATCTCCCACACGAGGACCTCGGCGGCCTCGGTGGCGGTGATCCGCTGGCCGCCGGTGGCGGTGAACCGGACGGCGTCGCCGGTGCGCAGCTCGCCGGCGCCCTCCAGGGTCACGGTGCCGCGCGGGACGAACAGGTGCAGGAACGGGGCCTCGGGCAGCTCGACGCTCTGGCCGGGCTGCAGCCGGGCGGCGTAGAGCGCCGCGTACCGGTTGTGGATGCTGATCGCGGCGGCGCCGTGGTGCTTGGCCATGCCGGAGGCGACGGGGACGAGGCCGCCGGTGAGCAGGGCGTCGTCGATCTCGAGCTGCTCGTAGCCGGGGGTGATGCCGCCCTCGTCGGGGACGACCCACATCTGGACGAAGTGGACCGGGTCGCGGTGCTCATCGCCGCCCTGCAGTCGCCAGGAGTCGTTCTTCTCGCTGTGCAGGATCCCGGTGCCGGCGCTCATGCGCTGGGCCAGGCCCGGGTAGATGACCCCGTTGTGCCCGGTGGAGTCCTGGTGCACCAGGGAGCCCTGCATCACCCAGGTGACGATCTCCATGTCCCGGTGCGGGTGGGTCTCGAAGCCGAACCCGGGCGTGACGATGTCGTCGTTGTTGACCAGCAGCAGTCCGTGGTGCTGGTTGTCGTGGTCGTAGTGGTGACCGAACGAGAAGGAGTGCTTGCTGTCCAACCACCCGATCTGGGTGCTGAATCGCTCGTCGGCGCGGCGGACGTCGACGCGAGGGGTGAGGGTGGGAGTGCTCATGTCGGGTCCTCCGGACGAGGGGCGGGATGAGGATCGGGCGCGGGGCCGCCGGCCGCAACCGGCCGGCGGCAGCCCGCCGGGCGATCAGGCGTTCTTGACCGCGGAGACCTCGAACTCCAGGACGATCTTCTCGCCGACGAGGACGCCGCCGGTCTCGAGCGCGGCGTTCCAGGTGATGCCGTAGTCCTTGCGGTTGATGGTCACCTTGCCGTCGAAGCCGATGCGCTGGTTGCCGAACGGGTCCGTCGCCGCGCCTTCGAACTCGAAGGGCACGATGACCTGGTTCGTCACGCCCTTGATCGTCAGGTCACCGGTGACCTCGAAGGTGGCGTCGTCGACCTGGTGGATGTCGGTGGAGACGAAGGTGATCTCGGGGTACTCGGCCAGCGCGAGGAAGTCGTTGCTGCGCAGGTGCTCGTCGCGCTGGGCGTTGCGGGTGTCGATGCTCGTGGCCTTGATCGCCAAGCGGACGCTGGAGTTGGCCGGGTTGTCGCCGTCGACCGTGGCGGTGCCCTCGAACTCGTTGAACGAGCCGCGGACCTTCGTGACCATCGCGTGCCGGGCGACGAAGCCGATGCGGGTGTGGCTCGGGTCGAGGGTGTAGGTGCCGGTCAGGTCGGTGAAGGCGGGGGCGGCGGTGGTCATGGGGAACTCCGTAAGATGTAGATGACGTGTCATGTACTGCTGACTGATAAGCTACATGACACGTCATCGAATGCAAGAGGGAGACACGTCACATGTCGCAGTGGCTGACGGACGACGAGCAGCGGGCCTGGCGTGGTCTGGTGCAGATGACCTCGCGCCTGGATGCGCGGCTCAACCGCGAGCTGCAGCAGTCCTCCGGGCTGTCGTTGGCTGACTACGACGTCCTGGTTCTGCTCACCGAGGCGCCCGACGGGCGGCTGCGGATGTTCCAGCTCGTCGACGACCTGCAGTGGGAGCAGAGCCGGCTGTCCCACCACATCGCCCGCATGCAGCGCCGCGGCCTGGTTGCGCGCGAGGAGTGCACCACAGACAAGCGCGGCGCCTTCGTCGTGCTGACCGACGCCGGCCGGGAGGCCATCGAGAAGGCGGCGCCAGGCCACGTGGACACCGTCCGCCGGCTGGTCTTCGACGGGCTGTCGGGGGAGCAGGTTGCCATGCTCGAGACGTTCGTCGGCCGGGTGCTGTCCCGGCTGGCACCGACCGAGGAAGCGGCGCCCGCGGGCGGCCGGGTGCACGGACGATCCTGACCAGGTGGGTCGTCGGCCAGGGACCTTTCGCGTACCACAACGCATCAGCTGTTGCGGCGAGATGCGTGACGCCCCAGCGGCGTCACGGACGGTGGCGAGCATGAGCAGGTCGAAGGTCGCCGGGCAGTTGTTGCTGTTCAACGTCGACGAGGTCGAGCAGTCGGTGGCGGCCGCAGCGGAGTGCCGGGACAGTCGCCGACGGACCCTGCGGGAGGCGACTGCGCACCCCGGGAGCAACTGGACGGTCCGGGTCACGGCAGGCAACGAGCCCGCCCCCGATCCGTCCCAGGAGGACTCCCGTGCGCACCACCACCCGTCCCTTCCGCTGCTCGTTCTGCGGCCGGGAGTCGGCCCCGGCGCTCACCACGCTCTGCGCCGGCTGCCTGTCCACGGCGGCCGAGCTGGTCCGCGGCGTGCTGGTCGAAGACGGCCTGTCGATCGACGTGGGGCGGCTGATGGACGCCGGCCAGCCGGGCGACGAGGAGACGTCCTCCCGGGTCCAGCTGCTGTGGTCGCTGGCCGCCCGCCTCGCAGCAGCGGAACAGCAGATCGACGCAGCCACCGACGCGCTGATGGACCACGGGTACATGGACGGGGACCAGGACCTGCGCCAGGCCGTGGAGGACGCGGTCGCGGAGGCCGCCGAGTGCAAGGCCGTTAGCGACGTACTGCTCAAGGCCGAGCTGCTCCTGGACGACCAGGGCCTGGGCGAAGCGGTGAAGGACGCGGTGGCGATGGCGGCCGAAGCCGATACGGCGATCGAGGTGCTGGCTGGGGCCGGGTTCATGCCGGGAGCGCAGGACCTGAGCGAGGCGGTCTCCGATGCGATCGCGAACGCCACCGAGGTCGAGGCCGCGCGCGGCGTCCTGCTCCACCACGGGTACATGGACGAGGGCCAGGACCTGCGCGAGGCGTTGGAGGCCGCGGTAGCGGCGGCGGCCGAGGCCGGCGGTGCCAGGGAGGTGCTCACCGACGTCGGGTACATGTCGGGCGGGAGGAGTCTCGTCGAGGCCGTGTGCGACGTCATCACCGAGAACGTCGACCGTGGCCAGCGGTACTTCCGGGAGCGGCAGTACCGCGTGAACGTCGCCGCCGTCGCCTCCCGGGTCATCCTGCGCACGCACTCGGAGTCGCACGCTGGGTCCGTGGCCACCTGCGCGACGTGCGCCGTCGACTGGGCGGTGGTCGAGGAGGCCTCCGGCGTCAGGGCCCCCGGGAACTGACCGAAGCGCGACCACGGCGCACGATGGCGGCGAGCAGCAGGCCCGCACCGTTCCGGTGCGGGCCTGCTGTCGTTGGCGAACGGGGCCACCACGCCGCGGCCGGGGAGATCAAGCCCACCGGACATTTCGTGGCCGTTGAACTGGACATTGAATGGCCATCGACAGCTGACAGACAGGCGCCGCCCGCCGGGATGTCAGCGAGATCCTCGACTGATGTCCCGGCGGGCCGGCCACCGGGTCACCATTGCTTGCGGTGACACCGCGTACCTGGTGCCCGCCCCGGCGTGGTGCTCCTCGGGTGCCGACGCTCCACCCGCCCCGGCCGCCTCGCGCGGCCGGGGCGGTGTGCCGTGGCCCCGAGGAACAGACGGGTGGCAGTCTCCCCTCACCGTCGCGCCGCGTCCGGCGTTCACGGGGCCGCGGTATCCGGCCCGCTGCGTCGGGTGGCGAAGCACAGCCGCCTGTGTCGCCCGGCGGTACCGCGGGGGACTGCCCCGGCTCCGGGACAGTCCCCCTCCTTGGATCCACCTCAGCCGCCCCAACCGGGTCCCGCCACCGCGTCCGAGCGGGACGGCCGGCCGAGCCGCTGGAGCCGCCGGCCGGCGTCCGTGCGCGTCAGACGACGACGGCGGCCAGCGACTCCGGCGCGAACAGCTCCTCGGGCTCGTAGCGGCGCGGCGAGAGCCCCTGCTCGTGGTGGTAGCGCAGGAACGTCTCCAGCGTCGTCCGGTTGGCCGCCAGCCCGTAGGGCCACCAGTCCTCGCCCAGCGCATCGCGGGTGCGCTCGACCTCGGCCCACAGCCACGGCAGCGCGTAGCGGAGCGCGGCCGTCTCGCCGATGCCCGCCAGCCCGGCGGTCTTGGCAGCGGCGCAGGCCTTGACCAGCTCCTGGGCCAGCCACCGGTGCTGCTCGTAGACCTCCCGGCGGATGACCAGCGTGTGCATGATCGGGAAGATGCCGGTGCGGGCGTGGTACTCCCGCTCGACGCCGGCCGGATCGGTGAACACCCGCCGGATGCCGCCGCCGCCCGGGGTGTTGTACGGGCCGGGGTTGCGGGCGCTGTAGATGGCGTCCAGCTTCCCGTCGAGCAGCAGCTGCGACAGGGTCGCGCCCGCCCCGATCGGCTCGACCTGCACGCCGGGCGGCAGGTCGAGCGTGACCTTCTCCTCCCGGCCGGGCTCGTCCAGCCCGCCGGTGCGGTAGCGCACCGAGGCGACGTCGAGGCCGTGGTGCTCGGCGAGGATGCCGCGGATCCACACCGAGGCGGTGATCTGGTACTCCGGAACGCCGACGGTCTTCCCGGCCAGCTCGGAGGGGTCCTTGATCGCCGAGTCGCTGCGGACGTAGATCCCGCTGTGCCGGAACGCTCGCGAGGGGAAGACCGGGACGGCGACGAACGGCGCCCCGCGGCCCAGGGTCATGACGTAGCTGGACAGGGACAGCTCGGCGATGTCGAACTCGCCGAACTTCAGCATGCGGAAGAAGGTCTCCTCCACCGGCAGGTCGAGGAAGTTCAGCTGCGCGCCGCCGAGGCGGACGGTGCCGTCGCGCAGGGGCTGCATGCGGTCGTAGGCCTGGCAGGCCATCGTGAACAGGGGTGCGGTCATCGGGTGCTCCAGTTCTGGCGGGCGGTCAGCCCAGCTGGCCGGGTAGGACGAAGAACAGGACCGAGGCCAGCGGTGCGACGACGATCATCGTCCAGCCGAACACCAGCAGCGTGCGGGAGACCGAGCGCTGCTGCTCCTCGGGGGCACTGGCCACGACCAGGGCGCCGACCGAGGAGAACGGGCTGGCGTCCACCACGGTCGCCGAGAGCGCGATGGCGATGAGCAGCCCGGTCGGGGACAGGTGGCCCAGCGCCATCAGCGGGATGGCCAGCGGCACGATCGCGCCGATCACGCCGGTGCTCGACGCGAACGCCGACACCAGCGCCGCCACGCCGCGGAGCAGCAGCGCGCTGACGATGCCGCAGGAGGGCTCCCGCAGCGTCGCCTCGAAGGTGTGCGCGGTGCTCGACGCCATCGGCGCGGCACCGGCCGGCCTGTCGGCCACCGAGGTGAGCCGGCGGACCGGGATGCCGCTGTCCACCGCGCACCGGCTGGTGCAGACCCTGGCCGCCCGGGGTGGGCTCGAGCGTCAGCCCGACGGCCGGTACCGGGCGGGGCTGCGACTGTGGGAGGTGGCGGCCTCGGCACCCCGGGCGAGCGGGCTGCGCGACACCGCGCGCCCCTTCCTCGAGGACCTCTACGAGGCGACGCAGCAGAACGTCCAACTGGCGGTCCTCGACAGCGGCGCCGCCCTGGTCGTCGAGCACTTCGCCACCCGCGTGGCGGTGCCGACGGCGAGCCGGATCGGTGGGCGGCTGCCGCTGCACGCGAGCGGCGTGGGCCAGGTGCTGCTGGCGTTCGCCCCCCGCGAGGAGCAGGACGCCGTCCTGGCCGGGTCCGCTGGAGCGCTACACCGACCGGACGATCACCTCGCGGAGGTGCTGCGCCGGGTCCTCGCCGGCATCCGCCGCACGGGCGTCGCGGTCGCCGCCAGGACGATGCCGCTGCCCGCACTCGCGGTCGCCGCCCCCGTCGTCGGCCGCGGCGGCCAGGTGGTCGCGGCCCTGGCGGTCGTCCTGCCGACGGAGGAGACGTCGGGGCCCGCGTACGTGCCGGCGGTCGTCGCGACCGCACGCGGGGTCTCCCTGCAGCTGGCCGGGGCCCCCATGACCCTGCCCGGCCGAGCAGCCACCGGCGCCGCCCGGCGGGTCGACGGCGGCACCGCGCGGGGCCGGTAGGCGATCGCGAGGCCGGCGGTCAGCGGCATCCAGGCCAGCAGAGGCCACACCCACCAGCTCACGTCATCCCCCTCCGATCGGACGGTCGACGCCGCCCACCCGGTGTCGAGCGGTGACGGCGCGCGTACACACCGTGGCAAGGGAGTCGGCGGGCGTCCATCCCCCCACCGGTGGGGTCGGCGGCCACACCCACCCGGCGGCCGCGATGTACTGGAGCCGGGCGCTGCCCGGTTACCAGGACGCCGTCGACGCGAGAGGGCAGGAGAGGTCGTGACGCAGGCAGCCTCCGCCGCCGTCCAGAAGCAGATCGTCGTCGAGGCGCCGCTCGAGCGGGCGTTCACCGGGGTCAGCGGGTGGCCGTGGCCACCTGCCACACCGCCCCGCGATGGGCGAGGACCGGCGCCAGGCCGCGCCCGGCCAGCACGTCCAGCATCGCCTCGGGTGGGTGCGCGAACGTGCGGAACTCCCGTCCGCCGGCCCGCAGCAGCCGGTTCTGCGTGGCCACCACGGCCCGGGACACGGCGTTGCACGGCGGGAAGCTGAAGGCCAGCCGGGCCCGCGTGCGGCCGGCCGCGGCACCGAGCAGCTTCGGGTGGTCGGGGTAGCAGCAGACCACCCGGTGCAGCACCACGACGTCAGCGGGGGCCACCGCGGTCGGGTCTTCGGCGATGTCGACCAGGCGGCGGTGCACCCGGCCGCTCAGTCCGGCCTCGGCGACCAGCGCGGCCGCCTGCTGCTCGTAGGCGGGGGAGAGCTCGACGACGGTCGCCGACGTCGCGCCCCGGCCCAGCAGCTCGAGGGAGATCTCGCCGACCCCGCCACCGATCTCGAGCACCGTCGCGCCGTCCAGGCCGCCGGCGGCGAGCAGCTCGACGATCCGGCGGGCGGTCGCGTCCGGCCCCCGCCGCCGGTACCGCGCGGCGCGCCGCCGGGCGAACCGCGCGTCGAACACCCCGTCGCACCCGCGCGGGTCGCAGCAGCCGGCCACCCGGCCACTGTCCCACCGCCCGGCCCGGGTCAGGCGATGATGCCCTCGCTCGTCGAGACGGGGACGGCGCTGGCCTGCTGGGGGTCGTCCACCGCCCCCACCGGGAGCAGGAGCGTGAAGACCGGCGGCGACGGGCGGGTCAGCACCAGCCGGCCGCGTTCGGCCTCCGCGAGCCGGCGGGCGAGGGCGAGGCCGATGCCGTGACCGTCGCGCCGGTCGACCCGCCGGTCGAACAGGGTGCTGCCGCTCCCCGGCACGCCTGGGCCCTCGTCGGAGACGTCGACCGCCACCGCACCGGCGGCTTCGCGGACGGCGACGACGACGCTCCCGCGCCCATGGGTGGCCGCGTTGTCCAGGAGCACCGCGAGCACCTGGCGGACGGCGGCGGTGGACGCCCACGGGGCCGGGACGTCGGGGTCGACGCGCACCTCCAGGTCGCGGCCGTGCAGGGCGAGGCGCGCACCCCACTCCGGCGAGAGCTCACCGAGCAGCGCGCCGAGGTCGACCGGGCCGACCGCTCCGGCCTGCCCGGCGCGGGCCAGGGTGAGCAGCTCCTCGATGATCGCCTCGAGGCGGTCGGCGTCGGCGAGGCAGGCGGCGATGGCCGGCCGGGGGTCCTGCTCGGGCTGTTCCAGCGCCGCCTCGAGGCGCAGCCGCAGGCCCGCCAGCGGGGTGCGCAGCTGGTGGGAGGCGTCGGCGGAGAACGCACGCTCGCGGGCGAGCAGGTCGTCGAGGCGGGCGGCCGTGGCGTCGAGGGCGGTCCCCACCGAGTCGATCTCCGCGATGCCGCCCGTGCGGCTGCGGACGCTGAAGTCGCCGTCGCCGAGCCGGCGCGCGCTGACCTCCAGGTCCTCCAGCGGCTGCGCCAGCCGGCTGGCCTGTCGCCGCCCGACCAGCCACGCGATGGTCACGGCCACGGCCGCCAGCCCGGCCATGCCGGTCCAGACGAGGACCACCTGCCCCAGCGCGACGCTGCGCGGGGTGGCGACCAGGACCGCGCCGATGACGTCGTCGGAGTGCGTCACGGGGACGGCGGCGACAAGGACGTCGCCGTCGGCACCGGCCTCCACCTCCCCGTCCAGGGCGAGGTCCAGGACGCCCGAGCCCGCGCCGGGCGCGGAGCCGGCCAGCCGCCGACCTCGGACGTCGTACACCGCCACCTCGATGTCGCCCTCGCCGTCCTCCAGGTCCTCGCGCTCGACGGGGTCGTGGTCGTCCACGTCCTCGGACACGGCGATGGCGATGTCGCTGGCGACCTGCACCAGGTGGGCCCGTTCGTGCTGCATGGCGTACTGGAGGACCGCCACCGCCAGCGGCACGCCGAACAGGCAGAGCGCGAGGGCGGAGGCCAGGACGGCCACGCCGATGATCCGAGTGCGCACGAGCGTCGCCTCCGTCCGCAGTCCGCCGTCGGCGTCAGGGTCGCGCGCCGGCGCGGCGCTGTCACCGCGTTCGGGTGCCGTGCGAGTCCGCGGCGCGACGCGGCACACCGGCGCGGCCGGGGCTGCCACCATGGCGCCATGGCCGGCCGGATCCTCCTCGTCGAGGACGACCCGACGATCGGTGAGGTCCTCACGGCCAGCCTGCGCAGCCACGCGTACGAGGTCGCCTGGGCGCGAACCGGCACCGAGGGGCTGGCCCGCGCGGGCACGGGCGACGTCGACCTCGTGCTCCTCGACCTGGGACTGCCCGACCTCGACGGCGTGGAGGTGTGCCGGCAGCTCAGGCGGATCCAGCCCGGGTGCGTGCTGGTCATGCTGACCGCGCGCTCGGCGGAGATGGACGTCGTCGTCGGGCTGGAGGCCGGTGCCGACGACTACCTGGTCAAGCCGGTCCGTCTCGCCGAGTTCCTCGCCCGGGTCCGTGCGCACCTGCGCCGCGGGGGAGCGATCCCGGCCGCACCGGCCGTCCGCACCCTGGGGGACCTCGTCGTCGACGTGCCCCGCCACCGGGTCATGGTCGGACGCCGGGAGCTCCCGCTGCGGCCGAAGGAGTTCGACCTCCTCGCCCGCCTGGCCGCGCAACCCGACGTGGCGCACAGCCGGGAGCAGCTGATGTCCGACGTGTGGGACGAGCACTGGTTCGGCTCGACCAAGACCCTCGACGTCCACGTCGCCGCGCTGCGCCGCAAGATCCAGGAGTGCGCTGTCTCCGGCGACCGCGTCCCGCGGATCGTCACCGTGCGCGGGCACGGCTTCCGGCTCGAGCTGCCGGCGCCAGAGAGTGGCTTCGCGCCGTAGCGGACGACGCGGGAGCGATCTCCCAGGTGCCTACCCGGACGACGGTGTCACGGTCGCCGGGGACGAGGTCGTCCGACGTGCCGAGGAGCCGAGCCGTGATCGAGGCGACGGCCTCGTCCCCGGTGAGGACCTCCTGCAGCAGCCAGAGGACGGCGTCGAGGTTCTCGCGACGCCGGGGATCGGTGCGGCACGTGTGCGCCTCGACCGTGAGCAGCTGGCACCCGGGGCGCGCGCACTGGTCGGCGCTCCAGCTCGGCACGATGAAGCAGGGGGCGGACGCCGCGCCGGGACCGGGGGACGCCTGGACGATGCGGTCGGCGTAGTTCAGCAGCAGCGTGCTGAGCACGGCGTTGCGGGTCAGCAGGCCGCCAACCGCCAGGCGAAGGTCCATCGTCGTCCTCGTTCCCGAGCTCACCACCAGCCGGGGTCGACGCTAGGCCGCCCGCCGCCAACGGTGGCCCAGGGAAGGGCAAGAAATCGGCAAACGTGCCGATCCCGCTCAGACCCGCGTGCCGCGCTTCCCCCAGCCGAGCACCACGGTGACGAGGAAGAACAGGCCGCCGACGACGGCGAGCCAGAACAGCCCCTCCACCACGGCGCCGATGATGGTGACGACCAACCAGATGACCAACAGCAGTCCCAGCAGGCGGAGCACGGTCATCTCCCAACCGCGAGTGGACACCGACGTCCCGACCCTAGGGGGTACCTCCCGTGCCGGACGATCTCGACGACCTCGTCGCCGCCGTTCCCGCGTCGGTGGCCGAGCTGGTCCGCGCCGCCGACGCGCTGGTCCGCCGCACCGACCCGGACGTCGTCCGCGTCGTCTGGCCGCACCAGAAGACGGTCGGGTACGGCGTGGGACCCAGGAAGACGACCGAGCACTACGCCTACCTGGCGGTCTACGGGCAGGTCCTCAACCTGGGCTTCAACCACGGCGCCGCCCTCGACCACGGCGGCCTGCTCGACGGCACCGGACGGTCCTTCCGCAAGCTGCGGGTCCACGGCGTCGAGACGCTCGAGGACCCGCGCCTCGCCGACCTGCTGCGCGCCGCGCGGGCCGAGCGGCTGCGCGCGCTCGGGTGACCGGTCAGCGCGCGGTGCTCTCCTCGTCGCGGCCGACCGTGGGGTCGAGGGTCCGCTGTGCCACCGGCTCCGGGCCGTCGTCCAGCACCTCGGAGGGCACACCCGCCCCCGCCGTCGACTCCGGGGACGGGACCGGGGCCGGCTCCGGCGCCCTGGCCTCCGCCCGCTCCGAGGCCGGAACGGCGACCGGCCCGGGCTTGTCCTCGTCCTGGCCGGTGCGCCCGGCGGCCACCGCGGCACCCACGGCCGCGGCCCCGGCGACTACCGCCGCCGCTCCCGCCGCCACCGCCGTGCCCGACACGCCCGCCTTGCCGCTGTCCCCGCGCGTGGCCCGGGCGTCCTCGACGCCGGGGGTGCCGACGCCGGCGCCCGCGTTGATCGAGCCCCGCCAGACGCCGGTGGGGTAGCCCTCGTCCTCGACCAGTGCCTTGAACCGTTCGAGGTCGGAGCGGACCTGCCGCTCGACGATGCCCAGGGCGTCCCCGACCCGCTCGACGACGCCCTCGGGCTCGTACTCCAGCGTGAGGTGGACGACCGTCGAGTTCGGCCCGGCCGCCTCGAACCGCACGGCGCCGGCGTTGGTCGCCCCGCTCGTGGCCGCCCACGCGATCCGCGTGTCGGGCACCTGCTCGAGGATGGCGGCCTCCCACTCCCGGCGGACGCCGGCGAGCTCCGCCACCCAGTGCAGCCGTCGGTCGTCGAGCTGCCGCACCTCGCGCACCCCGCCCATGAAGTGCGGGAAGTCCTCGAACTGCGTCCACTGGCCGTACGCCGTGCGGAGTGGGACGTCGACCTGGATGGCGCGCTCGACCTTCGTCGTCATGGGGACCTCCTCGTCTCGGGACCAGGCGGCCACTACCCCGTCCGCGACGGCTGACGCCCCTGGCTCGGACCGGTCTCCACCAGGGCGGCCAGCCGGGCCAGCGACTGCCGCCAGCCGGTCTCGTTGTCCGCGGGCGGGACGACGTCGGGCACCCCCTCGTGGACGGCCGTCAGGTCGGTGCCGCCGTCGGCGTCGGCCAGGGTGATGGTGATCGTCATCGGGCCGCCGAGGGCGGGGTCGTCGGCCTCGAACCGGTCGACCTCGACCACCCGCTCGTCGGCCACCAGGCTGACGAACCGGCCGCGGTAGGTGTCGGTGTGCGCGGTGGTCTTGCCGGCCCGGTCGGGCGCGTCGTACGTGAGGGAGACGCGGAGGGTGCCGCCCTCCTCGGCGTTCCACTCGTGGACCCGGGAGGTCATCCCCTCGGGCACCCGCCACCGGGCGACCGCCTCCGGGTCGAGGAGCGCGGCGTAGACGCTCGCGCGCGGAGCACGCAGGTGGCGGGTGATCCGGGTCGTGGCCACGGCGTCATCCTGCCCCCGAGTGCTACGAACTCGGGGTGATCGGGAGCCGATCACCCCGGGTTCGCAGGACTCGACGACAGCGAGGGGCGCCGATGGATCTCGACGAGGTCGCCGACGAGCTCTACGAGGTGCCGCCCGACGAGTTCACCGCGCTGCGCACCCAGCGCCAGGGCGACGCCCGTGCCGCGGGCGACCGCGCCCTGGCCAAGGAGATCGGCACGCTGCCCAAGCCGTCGACCGCGGCCTGGGTGTGCAACCTGCTGGTGCGGGGGCACCGCGCGGAGATCGAGGGCCTGGTCGAGCTGGGGAGCCTGCTCCGCGAGGCGCAGGAGAACCTCGCCGGGGACTCCCTCAAGGCGCTCAACCGGCAGCGCTCCCAGCTGCTGACCGCGCTGAGCCGTCAGGCGGCCGCCCTCGCCCGAGAGCAGGGTCACCGCGTCAGCAGCCCGGTGGAGGCGCAGGTCGAGGACACGCTGCGCGCGGCGATGGCCGACCCGGAGGCGGGCGAGGCGCTGCTGACCGGGCGCCTGGTCTCGTCGATGTCCTACAGCGGACTGGGCACGACCGGCACCCGGCCGGCGTTGCGGCTCGTGGCCCCGCCCCGGGCGGACCGGACGTCCCCGGCCGCGAAGCCGGAGAGAGGGGCCCGCCCGCGCGGCGCGGACGCCGCCGAGCTTCGGCGCCGGCGTGAGGAGGAGGCCCGCCGGCGCGAGGAGGAGGCACGCCGGGCCGAGGAGGAGCGGCGCCGGCGGGAGCTGGAGGAGGCGCGCCGCGCGGCCGAGGAGGCGACGACCGTCGCCGACGAGGCGCGGGCCGCCGCCGAGGAGGAGAGCCGACGGGTCGACGACCTCGACGCCAGGCGGGCGGACCTGCAGGCGCGGGTCGCCGAGCTCGCCGACGAGCTGGGCCGGGCCGAGCGGGAGGCCGCGGAGACCGCCGAGGAGCTCAAGCGCGCCGAGCGGCACCGCCGGACCGCCGAGCGGCAGGCCACCGACGCCGCGGCCGCCCGCGACCGGGCGGTGGCCGCCCTCGCCGCGCTGGAGGAGGCCTGACCTGCGACCTCTTGCCCGGCGCGACCCCCGGCACCACACTCCTCGCACCTGCTCGACGACGTGCGGAGGCCGCCGTGGACATCGAGGGACCCGCGACCGAGGACACCTCGCCCGACGAGTCGCGCAGCGGCGCCGACATCGCCGAGGCGATCGAGGTCGCCGAGCGGGGCAGCTCGGTGCAGGAGGTGCACGACCGCCCCGGGGAGACGCGCTCGGGGGAGGCGCCGGTGGAGCGCAGCGCGGGCGACCCGGAGATGACCGAGGGCCAGGTCGTGCTCGGGGACGGTGCCGCCGGCGGGAGCACCGGCGCCGGCCCGGCGGCCCCGGAGGGCGTCTCGGGCGGCGCCCAGTCGCAGCAGGGCGCCCGTGCGTCGGACCGGGCTGCCGCGCAGCCCTCCGACGGCTGACCGCTCAGCACTCCGCCGGCGCCCGCCCGCGGGGGTGAGCTCGATGCCGGTGCCGGTTCGCCGGAACAGCGGGCCGCCGAGATCGTCGCGCCGGGCCGCGACCGCCGCGGAGACCGCCGGCTCACTCACGCCGAGTGCGGTCGCGTTCGCGCGCAGCGAGCCCGGTTCCGCCGCCAGTGCGAAGGCCCGGAGCTGGGTGAACGTCATGGCCGGGAGCCTCGTGAGGGATCGGTTGTCCCGATCTTGACAGGGCTGTGGCGCAGGTCACAAGCTGCTGCGCCACCAGGGGTCCCGCGTGCAGGCCCCGCAGGGGAAGGAGCCCCCGTGCAGGTACCGGCCCCGTTCGACTACACCCGGGCGACCAGCGTCGCCGAGGCGCTCGAGCTGCTCGAGCGCCACGGCCCCGAGGCCCGCGTCATCGCCGGCGGGCACAGCCTGCTGCCGATGATGAAGCTCCGGCTGGCCCGGCCCGAGTGGCTCATCGACATCAACGACGTCGCCGAGCTCGACCACCTCACCCGCGACGGCGAGTGGCTGCACGTCGGTGCGCTCACCCGGCACGCCACCCTGCTGGCGTCCGAGCTGGTGGGGGAGCTGTTCCCGATCGTGCACGACGCCGAGCGGGTCATCGCCGACCCCGTCGTCCGCAACCGGGGGACCATCGGCGGCTCGCTGGGTCAGGCCGACCCGGCCGAGGACCTCACCACCGTCTGCGACGTGCTCCGCGCCCAGGTGGTCGTCGCCGGCCGGGGCGGGGAGCGGGTCGTCGGCATGGACGAGTTCCACCGCGGCCCCTACGAGACCGCCTGCGAGCAGTCCGAGCTGATCACCGAGATCCGCTTCCCGATCCGGCCGCGCTCGGGCAGCGCCTACGAGAAGGTCGAGCGCCGGGTCGGCGACTGGGCGGTCGCCGCCGCCGGCGCCGCGCTGGTGATGGCCGAGGACGGCACCGTCGCCGACGCCACGATCGGGCTGACCGCGCTGGGGCTGGAGGGCTGCGCGGTCGACGCCGCCGCCGTCCTGCTGGGGACGACGCCGAGCGAGGACGTCGTCGCCGAGGCCGGCCGGCTGGCCGCCGCGGCCAGCGCGCCGGTCGAGGACCAGCGCGGCCCGGTCGACTACAAGCGCCACCTCGCCGAGGAGCTGACCCGCCGGGTCCTCCGCACCGCCGCGTCCCGCGCCGGGGCCGGCGCCACCACCGCCGTCCAGGGAGGCTGACCGATGCAGGTCACGATGACCGTCAACGGGGCCGAGGTGACCCGGGACGTCGAACCGCGGTTGCTGCTGGTGCACTTCCTGCGCGACACCCTCGGCCTCACCGGTACGCACTGGGGCTGCGACACCAGCAACTGCGGCACCTGCGTGGTGCTCGTCGACGGCGTCCCGGTGAAGTCGTGCACCACGCTGGCCGCGATGACCGCCGGGCACGAGGTGCGCACGGTCGAGGGGCTGGCGGACGGGGCCACGCTCGACCCGGTGCAGCAGGGCTTCATGGAGGAGCACGGCCTGCAGTGCGGGTTCTGCACGCCCGGGATGATGCTGACCGCCCGCGCGCTGCTCGACCGCGACCCCGACCCGGACGAGGGCACCATCCGCGAGGCCATCTCCGGGCAGATCTGCCGGTGCACCGGCTACGCGACGATCGTCCGCTCGGTCCGCTGGGCCGCCACGCACCCCGCCGGCGAGGCCGCCCCCGAGACGCCCACGGAGGTGTCGGCATGACCGCCGTCGAGGACCGGCAGGTCCACCCGGCCAACCCGGCCGCGAACGACGCCGACCGGCCGATCGGCTTCGGCCGGATCCAGCGCAAGGAGGACCCGCGCTTCATCCGGGGCCGCGGCCGCTACGTCGACGACATCGTGCTGCCCGGGATGCTGCACGGCGCGATCCTGCGCTCGCCGCTCGCGCACGCCCGGATCGTCTCCATCGACACCACCGAGGCCCTGGCCCACCCGAAGGTGCACGCGGTCGTCACCGGCCGGGACCTCGAGGGGCTCAACCTGGCCTGGGCGCCGACCCTCTCCGCCGACGTCCAGGCCGTGCTCGCCACGGACAAGGTCCGCTTCCAGGGCCAGGAGGTCGCCTTCGTCGTCGCCGAGGACCGGTACACCGCCCGCGACGCCCTCGAGCTGATCGACGTCGAGTACGAGGAGCTGCCACCGGTCGTGGACGCCCGCCGGGCGCTGGACCCGGACGCCGCGGTCATCCGCGACGACAAGGAGGGGCAGACCGACAACCACATCTTCGACTGGGAGGCCGGCGACGAGGCGGAGACCGACGCCGTCTTCGCCGGTGCGGAGGTCGTCGTCAGCCAGGAGGTCGTCTACCCGCGGGTGCACCCGGCGCCGATGGAGACCTGCGGGGCGGTGGCCGACTACGACGCGGTCGACGGCCGGCTCACCCTCTACGAGACCACCCAGGCCCCCCACGCCCACCGGACCCTCTTCGCGATGGTCGCCGGCATCCCGGAGCACAAGATCCGCGTGGTGTCCCCGGACATCGGCGGCGGGTTCGGCAACAAGGTCGGGATCTACCCGGGCTACATCCTGGCCGTCGTCGGCTCGATCGTGACCGGCCGGCCGGTGAAGTGGATGGAGGACCGCTCCGAGAACCTCATGTCCACCTCGTTCGCCCGCGACTACATCATGCGCGGGGAGGTCGCGGCGACGCGGGACGGGAAGATCCTCGCCGTCCGGACGCACGTGCTCGCCGACCACGGCGCGTTCAACGCCACCGCCCAGCCGACCAAGTACCCGGCCGGCTTCTTCTCCATCTTCACCGGCAGCTACGACCTGCGGGCCGCGCACTGCACGGTCACCGGCGTCTACACCAACAAGGCGCCGGGCGGGGTGGCCTACGCCTGCTCCTTCCGGGTCACCGAGGCGGTGTACCTGGTGGAGCGGATGGTCGACGTCCTCGCCGCCGACCTGGAGATGGACCCGGCCGAGCTGCGGCTGCGCAACTTCATCCGCCCCGAGCAGTTCCCGTACAAGAACAAGACCGGCTGGGAGTACGACTCCGGCGACTACGAGCCGACCATGCGCAAGGCCATGACGATGGCCGGCTACGACGAGCTGCGGCGCGAGCAGGCCGAGAAGCGGGCCCGCGGCGAGCTCATGGGCATCGGCGTCTCCTTCTTCACCGAGACCGTCGGCGCCGGGCCGCGCAAGCACATGGACATCCTCGGCCTGGGCATGGCCGACGGCGCCGAGGTTCGGGTGCACCCGACCGGCAAGGCCGTCGTCCGGCTGTCGGTGCAGAGCCAGGGCCAGGGCCACGAGACGACGTTCGCCCAGATCGTCGCCGAGGAGCTGGGCATCCCGCCCGAGGACATCGACGTCGTCCACGGCGACACCGACCAGACGCCGTTCGGGCTGGGCACCTACGGCAGCCGCTCGACGCCGGTCAGCGGGGGAGCGGTGGCGCTGGCCGCCCGCAAGGTGCGGGACAAGGCGCGGGCGATCGCCGCGGCGATGCTGGAGACCCGGCCCGAGGACCTCGAGTGGGAGAAGGGCCGCTGGTACGTGCGGGGCGACCGCGAGGTCGGCCGGACGATGACCGAGATCGCGCTCGGCGCGCACGGCACCGTCGCGCTGCCCGAGGGGATCGACGGCAACCTCGACGCCGAGGTCACCTACGACCCGCCCAACCTCACCTTCCCGTTCGGCGCCTACATCTGCGTCGTGGACGTCGACCGCGGGACCGGCAAGGTGCACGTGCGCCGGTTCGTCGCCGTGGACGACTGCGGCACCCGCATCAACCCCATGATCATCGAGGGGCAGGTGCACGGCGGGCTGGCCGACGGCGTCGGGATGGCGCTCATGGAGTTCATCGGCTTCGACGAACAGGGCAACTGCCTCGGCGGGTCGTTCATGGACTACCTCATCCCCACCGCCATGGAGGTGCCCGACTGGGAGACCGGGCACACCGTCACCCCCTCGCCGCACCACCCGATCGGCGCCAAGGGGATCGGGGAGTCGGCCACGGTCGGCTCGCCGCCGGCGGTGGTCAACGCCGTCGTCGACGCGCTCGCGCCGTTCGGCGTCCGGCACATGGACATGCCGTGCACCCCGGCCCGCGTGTGGGAGGCGATGCAGGGCCGGCCGACCCCGCCGATCTGATGAGCGGGGACCCGACCGTGTCCGTGGAATCCGACGCCGGGGCCTCCGTCGGTTTCCGCGGAAACCGACGGGGGAGCGTGCCCGAGCGGGCCGCCGAGCTGGTCCGCAGCCGGGTGCCGTTCGTGCACGCCACCGTGGTGCGGGCGCAGCGGCCGGCCAGCGCGCACGCCGGCGACACCGCGCTGATCAGCGCCGACGGCGTCATCGACGGCTTCGTGGGCGGCACCTGCGCGGAGTCCTCGGTGCGGGAGTACGGGCTGATGACCCTGTCGACCAACGAGCCGCTGCTGCTGCGGATCGTGCCGGGGCAGCCGCCGGCCGACGCCGAGGACGGCGCGGTCACCGTGGCCAACCCGTGCCTGTCGGGCGGGTCGGTGGAGATCTTCCTCGAGCCGCGGGTGCCGGCGCCGCGGGCGCTCGTCGTCGGCGACAGCCCGGTCGCCGAGGCGCTCGCGGCCCTCGGCGCCCCGCTGGGCTTCGCCGTCGAACGGGTGGCCGGAGAGGACGCCGTCCCGGCGGCGGACGACGCCGCGCTGGTGGTCGCCTCGCACGGCCGCGGCGAGCAGCCGGCGCTGACCGCGGCGCTACGGCTCGGCGTCCCCTACGTCGGGCTGGTCGCCAGCCGGATCCGCGGCGCGGCGGTGCTGGCCGCGCTCGACGTGACCGACGAGCAGCGCTCCCGGGTGCGCAGTCCGGCGGGGCTGGACATCGGCGGCCGTACCGCCGCGGAGATCGCGCTCTCCATCTGGGCGCAGGTGGTGGCCGAGCGGCGGGCCGCCGAGCGCGCCGCGGTACCGCCCCTGACCCCGGCGGCTCCGTCCCGGGCCGTGGACCCCGTGTGCGGGATGACCGTCGCGGCGGTCGACGCCAGCCCGCACGCGACGGTCGGCGGCGTCCGCACCTGGTTCTGCTGCGAGGGCTGCCGCGCCGCCTTCCTCGCCGACCCGGACCGGTATGCCACCGCCTCCTGAGGGCCGAGACGGCCATCCCAGCCTCTCCACGGCGGCGCGAGTCGGGGCGGACGAGCACGTCCGGGACCGGGTGCCGGACGTCGGCGCGCTGGCCGCCGCGCTCGACGACGCCGACTACCTGGCCGACCCCGGGCTGGCCACCGCGCTGTTCCTGGCCGTCCGGCTGCCCCAGCCGCTGCTGCTGGAGGGCGAGCCGGGCGTCGGCAAGACCGAGGCGGCGAAGGCGCTGGCCCGGGTGCTGGACACCCCGCTGTACCGGCTGCAGTGCTTCGAGGGGATCGACGCCGCCGAGGCGCTCTACGAGTGGAACCACCCGCGCCAGCTGCTGGGCATCCGGCTGGCCGAGGCGGCCGGCGCGCCGCTGGCCGAGGACGACCTCTTCGGTCCGGGGTATCTGCTGCGCCGGCCGCTGCTGCAGGCGATCGAGCACGCCGGGCCGCGGCCGGCGGTGCTGCTGCTCGACGAGATCGACCGGGCCGACGCGGAGTTCGAGGCGTTCACCTTCGAGGTGCTCGCCGAGGCCGCGGTGACCGTGCCGGAGCTGGGCACCATCCGGGCGGCCCACCCGCCGGTCGTCGTCCTCACCTCCAACCGGACGCGCGACCTGCACGACGCGCTCACCCGCCGGTGCCTGTACCACTGGATCGACTTCCCGGCTCCGGAGCGGGTCGCCGAGATCGTCCGCCGCCGGGTTCCCGGCAGCAGCGAGCCGCTGGCGGTCGACGCGGCGGCGGCGGTGGGCCGGCTGCGCTCGCTGGACCTGGTGAAGCCGCCCGGGATCGCCGAGGTCATCGACTGGGTGGCCGCCCTCGCCGTGCTGGGCGTGCCCCGGCTGGAACCGGCGGCGGTCGAGGCGACGTGGGGCTCGGTCCTCAAGAACCGCGACGACCAGGTGCTCGTCCGCGGCCGCGGCGCGGCCTGGCTGGCCGGTGCCTGACCCGCCCGTCGCGCCGGGCCCGCTGGCGGTGGGGCTGACCACCGCGCTGCGGCGGGCCGGGCTGCCCACCACGCCGGAGCGCGCCGCCGGGCTGGCCCGGGCGCTGCAGCTGGTGCCGCCGCGGGACCGCGAGGCGCTCTACTGGGTCTGCCGCGTCACGCTGGTCAGCGACCGTGCGCAGCTGCCGCTGTTCGACGCGGTCTTCTCCGCGGTGTTCGACGGCCGGCTCGACCCGGCCGACAGCCGCGGCGACCCGACGGCGCCCCCGGCGGTGGGCAGCGAGCCCCGCACCCGGCCCGCTCCGCCGGACCGCCGTGCGCAGGGTCCGGGGGCGCCCGAGGGCGGGGTGGGGCACGCCGGTGGCGGGGACGACGACGACGGCGGGGCGGAGCGGGACGTCGTCCTGGCTGCGGCGTCGGCCGAGGAGCGGCTGCGGCACACCTCGTTCGCCGACCTCACCGCCGACGAGCTGACCGGGGTGCGGGAGCTGGTGCGCCGGCTGGTGCTGGTCACCCCGTCGCGGCGCAGCCGGCGGACCCGGCCCACCCGCCACGGGCGGGACCGGATCGACCTGCGCCGCACGGTGCGCTCCGCGCAGCGGTCCGGTGGGGACCCGGTCCGGCTGGTGCACGCCACCCGGCGGACGCAGCCGCGGCGGCTGGTGCTGCTGTGCGACGTCTCCGCGTCGATGGAGCCCTACACCCGCGTCTACCTCTCCCTGCTGCAGGGTGCGGTGGCCGGGGCGCGGGCCGAGGCGTTCGTCTTCTCCACCCGGCTGACCCGGCTCACCCGCCAGCTCGCCGTCCGGGACCCCGACCAGGCGCTCGCCCGGGCCGGGGCCGCGTCCTCGGACTGGGCCGGCGGCACCCGGCTGGCCGCGGGGATCGGCGGGTTCGTCGCCACGCACGGCCGCCGCGGCCTCGCCCGCGGGGCGGTCGTCGTGGTGCTGTCGGACGGGTGGGCCCAGGACGACCCGGAGGACGTCGCCGAGGCGATGCGGAGGCTGCGCCGGCTGGCCCACCGGATCGTCTGGGTGAACCCGCGCAAGGCCGCGCCGGGCTACGCGCCGCTGGTGGGCGGGATGGCCGCGGCCCTGCCGCTGTGCGACGCCTTCGTCAGCGGGCACAGCCTGGCGGCGCTGGAGCAGGTGGTCGCCGCCGTGCGGGAGGCATAGGAAGCTATTCCCACGTCGGCGGCCCCGGTACGTGGGAATAGCTTCCAATACCGCGGTCAGCCCATGGTCTTCTGGCCGTCGAGGGACTCCCGCAGGATGTCGGCGTGGCCGGCGTGCTGGGCGGTCTCGGCGATGATGTGCAGGAACACCCGGCGGGCCGACCGGACCGCGCCCGGCTGGAACCACGGCGCCGGCGGCAGCGGGTGGGCGGCGTCGAGGTCGGGCAGCGTGCGCACCAGCTCGTCGGTGCGCCGGGCGACCTCCTCGTACCGCGCGAGCACGTCGGCGAGGGTCTCGTCCGGGCCCATCCGGAACTCCTCGGCCCACTTCGCCATCTGCTCGGGGTCGTCCGGGCCGGCCATGACGTCCGGGCCCTCCACGATGAAGTCGGCCCACGACCGCTCGGTGCCGGCGACGTGCTTGACCAGACCGCCGAGGGTCAGCTCGCTGGCCGTCGTCCGCTGCCGGGCCTGCTCGTCGGTGAGCCCCTGGACGGTGTAGCGCAGGAAGGCCCGGTGGGCCGTGAGGGCCTCCAGCAGGTCGGCCCGCTCGCCGGTCAGGGTGGTCGTCGCGCTGGTCATCGTGGTCGCCTTCCGTCTCCGGTGGATCCGTCGGGGACGACGCTACGGACCATTGGTGTCAGATCCTGTCCGCGATGTGCGGCAGTCTTCTCCCCGTGGCCGACACCGGGAACCGCACGCTCCGCCTGCTGTCGCTCATGCAGACCCGGCGGCACTGGGGCGGTGCCGACCTCGCCGAACGGCTCGGCGTCTCCGTCCGCACCCTCCGGCGCGACGTCGAGCGGCTGCGCGACCTCGGCTACCCGGTGGAGGCCCAGCCCGGCGTGGACGGCGGGTACCGGCTGGCACCCGGGGCGGCGCTGCCGCCGCTCGTGCTCGACGACGAGGAGGCGGTCGCCCTCGTCGTCGGCCTGCAGGCGGCCGCGCAGAGCGCCATCGCCGGGACGGCGGAGTCGTCGGTGCGGGCGCTGACGAAGGTGGTGCAGGTGCTGCCGCCCCGGCTGCGCCGCCGCGCCGACGCCCTGCGCGCGGTGACCGAGCCGGCCGGGTGGCGGGACGGACCGGCGGTCATCGACCCCGAGGTGCTCACCACGGTGGCCCAGGCCTGCCGGGACACCGAGCGCCTGGTGTTCGCCTACACCGCGGCCGACGGCGCCGCCACCGAGCGGGAGGTGGAGCCCGCGCGGCTCGTGGCGCTGGGCCGGCGGTGGTACCTGGTGGCCTACGACCTGCTCCGGGGGGACTGGCGCAGCTTCCGGCTGGACCGGCTGGCGCGGCCGCGGCCGACCGGCGCCCACTTCGCCCCGCGGCGGCTGCCCGGGGACGACGCCGTCGCCTTCGTACGGGCCGGGACCGGGCCGACCCCGTGGGTGGTGGAGGTGCTGGTGGAGGCGCCGGCCGACCGGGTGCGGGCGCGGATCGGCCGGTGGGCGCGGGTCGAGGACGCCGGGGACGGCCGCAGCCGCGCCCACATGGAGACCGACGACCTGGACTGGCCGGCGTTCGCCCTCGGGTCGCTCGGTGCGGAGTTCACCGTCGTCGCCCCGCCGGAGCTGCGGGACCTGCTGGCCGAGTGGGCCGGCCGGTTCGCCAGGGCCGGGGGTCCCACGATCGATATCGATTCGGTCTCGGCTGCTCCCGCGGCGGGGGACCCCGCAACCCCGGGCTGACAGGCTCGCTGCCTCTCGACCCCCGCGAACGAGGATGGTGCCCTCCATGCGCTCCGCCCGAGTGTTCCTCCGCTCCGTCGCCCTGTCCTCCGTGCTGCTGCTGACGGCCACGGCCTGCGGTGGGGACGACAGCGGGGGCGGTGGAGGAGGCGGCGGTACCGCGGGCGGGGGCGGCGACGCGCCCCGCATCGCCGCGGTCTTCTCGGGCACGACCACCGACGCGGACTACACCTTCCTCGGCCTGGAGGCGCTCCAGGCGGCCGAGGAGGCGTACGACGCGGAGACCACCTTCTCCGAGAGCGTCGCCGTGCCCGACGCCCAGCGCGTCCTGCGCGAGTACGTCGCGGACGGGTACACCGTCATCTGGACGCACGGCAGCCAGTTCTACGACGCGACGGTGGCGGTCGCCGAGGAGGCGCCGGACGTCGTCTTCATCGCCGAGCAGGACACCCAGCCCGAGGGCGTCCCGGACAACGTGTGGGTGCTCGACCGCAACTTCCACCTCGCCTTCTACCCGCTGGGCATCCTGGCCGCGGCCACCACGCAGAGCCAGCAGATCGCCTACCTGGGCGGGGCCACGCTGCCGTTCAGCTACTCCGAGGTGCACGCCGTCGAGCAGGCGCTGGCGGACGTCGGCTCGAGCGCCACCCTGACCCCCGTCTGGACCGGCGACCTCAACGACCCGACGCGCGGGCAGCAGTTCACCAGCCAGCTCATCGCCGGTGGCGCGGACGTCGTCCTGGGCTCGCTGAACCTCGGCATGGTGGGCGCCTTCGAGGCGGTCAAGGCCGAGCCGGCCGGCGCCGTCCGGATCACCGCGAAGTACACCGACAAGTCCGAGCTCGCCCCCGACCACTACCTGACCTCGGTCCTGTACGACTTCGCGGTCATGCTCGAGGAGATCATCGGCCAGGTGCAGGACGGCGAGACCGGTGGCTACCTCGGGATGAGCTTCGAGCAGGGGATCTCGATGCAGCCGCCGACCGGCGTCGACCAGACGGTCGTGGACCAGGTCGACGAGGTGATCGACGGCCTGACCAATGGCGAGATCGAGGTCGAGCGCGACGTCACCCCGGTCGAGTGACCGCGCCGGGGCAGCCGCCGGCGGGGGAGGCGCCACCTCCGCCCGCGGACCGGGTGCCGCTGCGGATGAGCGGCGTGACGAAGTCCTTCGGTCCGGTCAAGGCCCTGGTCGACGCCGACTTCGAGCTGGCGGCCGGTGAGGTCCACGGCCTCGTCGGCGGCAACGGCGCGGGCAAGACCACGCTGATGAACGTCCTGTACGGGCTCTACCGGCCCGACGCCGGGACGATCGTCGTCGACGGGCGGGAGGTGACGATCCGGTCGCCGCGGGACGCCATCGGGCTGGGCATCGGCATGGTCCACCAGCACCTCCTCCAGGTGCCGGCGTACTCGGTCGTGGAGAACGTCGTCGTCGGCACGAGCGGACGGTCCGGGGGGCTGCGGCGGGCCGGCCGGCGGATCGCCGAGCTCTCCGACCGCTTCGGCCTCGCCGTCGACCCGCGGGCGCGCACCGACCGGCTGTCGGTGGGCGCGCGGCAGCGCGTGGAGATCCTCAAGGTGCTCTACCGCGGCGCGCGGATCCTCGTCCTCGACGAGCCGACGACCAACCTGACCCCGCAGGAGGTCGACGCGCTGTTCGCCTCGCTGCGGGAGATCGTGGCGGAGGGGACCAGCGTCGTCTTCATCTCGCACAAGGTGCGCGAGGTGCTGGCCATCTGCGACCGGATCTCGGTCATGCGCGACGGCCGCCGGCTGACCACCGTCGGCCGCGCGGAGACCGACGCGGCGGGCGTCGCCGGTCTCATGGTCGGCGAGCTGGCCGCCGAGCCGTCGTCCGAGGTCGCCGCCGCGCTCGGCCTGGCGCCGGTGGGTGCGGCCGCAGCCGCCGCCCCCGAGCACCCGGCCGCCGGCGCGGCCGTCCGGCTGGCCGTCGCGGACCTCGGCGTCGACAACGACCAGGGCGTGCCGGCGCTGACCGGTCTGGACCTCACCGTCCGGGCCGGCGAGGTCCTCGGGGTCGCGGGGGTCGCCGGCAACGGGCAGGTGGAGCTCGCCGAGGCGCTGGCGGGGGTGCGGCCGGTGCGCAGCGGCAGCGTGCGGGTGGACGACACCGAGCTCGCCGGCCGGCCGACGCTGCGCTGGCTGGAGGCCGGCATCGCCTACGTGCCGGAGGACCGGCACCGCGACGGCATCCTCGGCGCGGCGTCGGTGACGGACAACCTGCTGCTGGGGGCTCAGCGCAGCGCCGCCTTCCGCCGGGCCGGGCTGATCGACTGGCGCCGGGTGCGGGAGCACAGCCGCCGCACGATCGAGCGCTACTCCATCCGGACGCCGGGCCCGGACGCCCCGGCCGGCAACCTCTCCGGGGGCAACATCCAGCGGCTCGTGCTGGCCCGGGCCTTCGAGCGGGAGCCGACGGTGCTCGTGGTGCAGAACCCCACCCGGGGGCTGGACATCCGCTCCACCCGCTTCGTCTACGACCGCGTCGAGGAGGCCCGGGACCGCGGCTGCGCCGTCGTGCTCATCTCCGAGGACCTCGACGAGCTCAGCCTGCTGGCCGACCGGATGGTGGTGCTCTACTCCGGCCAGGTGGTCGGGGAGCGCGCCCAGGGGGACTTCGACGCCTACGTCCTGGGACGGCTGATGGCCGGCGTGCGGGAGGACGCATGAGTGCCCCGACCGCGCCGACGCAGACCGAGGCGCCGGAGGTGCCGCTGCACGGCGGCCTGCGGCTGCTCCGGGACCTCCTGCCCTACGTGCTCGCCCTGGTGCTGGCGTTCCTCGTCTCGGGCGTGGTCATGGCGGTGCTCGGCTACGACGCCGTCGGTGCCTTCACCACCATCCTGTCCACGTCGTTCGAGACGACGTTCGGGCTCACCGAGACCCTCAGCAAGTGGGTCACCATCGTGCTGCTGGCGCTCGCCTTCACCGTCCCGCTGGCGGTGGGCCGGTTCAACATCGGCGGTGAGGGCCAGTTGCTGGTCGGCGGGACCGCGGCGGCCGGCGTCGGGATCGTCCACGCCGACCTGCCGGCCGTCCTGCTCCTGCCCCTCGTGCTGCTGGCCGGCGTCCTGGCCGGCGCGGTCTGGGCGGGCATCGCGGCGCTGCTCATGGGCCGGTTCGGGGTGAACGAGATCCTGAGCACGGTGCTGCTGAACTTCGTGTCGTTCCAGGTGCTGGACTACGCCGCCACCGAGGTGTGGTCGGACCCGGCGGCCGGTGTAGCGGCCACCCGGCCCATCGGGGAGTCGGCCGAGCTGCCGGTCCTCGGCGGCCCGCCGGGCGTGCACGCCGGCATCCTGCTGGCGGTCCTGGTCAGCCTGGCCAGCATCGTCATCACCCGTCGGACGGCGGCCGGCTTCGAGCTGCGCGCCGCGGGCACCAACCCGCGCGCCGCGGCGATCAACGGCATCCGGGTCGGCCGGGTCGCCGTCGTCGCGCTGGTCGTCGGCGGGGCGCTGGCCGGGCTCGCGGGGGCGATCGAGGTGGCCGGGGTCCACGGCCGCGCGATCGAGGGCATGCAGTCCAACTACCTGCTGCTCGGCATCATCGTCGGACTGATCGCCCGCGGGAACGCCCTGTGGGTGCCCGTGGTGGCCTTCGGCATCTCGATCCTGGAGGTCGGGGCGAGCTCGATGCAGCGCACGGTCGGGGTGCCGGCCGAGATGGTCCTGATCATCGAGGCCCTCATCCTCATCTTCCTGCTCCTGTCCGACGTGATCGCCGGGCGTCTCGCGCGGAGGGCGGCGGCATGACGGAGTTCGAGACCCTGGCCCAGCTCACCGTCGTCGCGACGGTGCCGTACCTGCTCGCCTCGCTGGGCACGATGCTGGGCGGCCTCGCCGGCGTCTTCAGCGTCTCGCAGGAGGGCGTCATGGTCCTCGGCGCCTCGGTCGGCTTCCTCGTCAGCTTCGGCGTCGGCAGCAACACGGTCGGCATCCTCACCGCGGCCGCGGTGGGGGCCCTGGTCGGGCTGGTCCTCGGCTGGTCGACGACGTCCCTGCGGCTGGACCAGTTCGTCATCGGCCTGGCGCTGTTCTTCGCCGCGACGGGCCTGGCCGGGCTGCTGTTCCGGGTGGTCGTCGGGGAGACGGGGTCGCAGCCGCTGATCGAGACGCTGCCCCGGGTGGAGATCCCGCTGCTCAGCGAGATCCCGGTGCTGGGCACGGTGCTGTTCTCGCACAACGTGCTGGTGTACCTGGCCGCGCTGGTCGCCGTGGGGCTGTACGTCTTCCTGTACCGCACCCGCGCGGGCCTGGACCTGCGTGCGGTGGGGGAGAACCCGAAGGCGGCCGACAGCCTGGGCATCGCGGTGGCCCGGACGCGCATCTGGACGGCGACCGCCGGCGGTGCCCTGATGGGGGTGGCCGGCGCGTACCTGCCGATGGTCTACACCGGCACGTTCACCGAGGGGATCGTCGGCGGCCGCGGCTGGCTGGCGATCGCGCTGACCTTCTTCGGTGGTTGGCGGCCGCAGTTCATCGCGGCCGGGGCCCTGTTCTTCGCGGCCATGGACGTGATCGCCCTGCGCGCCGAGGTCGGGGACGTCGGCATCCCCAGCCAGGTGCTGCTCGTCGTCCCCTACGTCGCCACCCTGCTGGTGATGATCTTCGCCTTCCGCTGGGCGCGGGTGCCGGCGTTCCTCGGCCGCAACTACGACCGGGAGAGCCGCACGGCGTGAGTCCACCGGACCGGCTCGGGACGCCGGTCCGGGAGCCCGGAACTGTCGTACCCCCGGCCTAGCGTCCGGGGTGTCCCCAGAGGTGGGGGCGGGTGTCACCCCAGGTCACGGCTGCTCCGGCGGCCGGCGCCGCGGGACCGTGACACCGCACCGGCGTTCCGAGTTCCGGGGAGGTCATCATGACCCGCACCGTCACCAGCCTCGACGACCTCGACCTGGAGATCGCCGTCGCCTACATCGCCCTCGGCGTCGCCCGCAGCACGTGGGCGCACTGTCCGTCGGGGGAGAACACCCGGCTGGTCGAGGAGGCCCAGGCGTCGGTCGACGCGCTCCTCGACGAGCGCCTCGACACCGCCGCCTGAGGGCGCCCTTCACGGCCCGGCCGCGAGCGGGCGAGCGGTGGGCGGCAGGAGGCCGTTTGTCTAGCCTCGGCTCATGACCGACAGCGAGGGCGGGTCCCGGGTCGCGATCATCACCGGCTCCGAGTCGGGCATCGGCCGGGCGACCGCCGTCGCGCTGGCCGAGGGCGGCTGCGACATCGGCATCACCTGGTACCGGGAGAAGGAGGCCGCCGAGGCGACGGCCGGGGAGGTGCGGGCGCTCGGTCGCCGCGCCGAGGTCCGCTACGTGGACCTCACCCGGCTGCCGGAGGCCGCCGACGTGGTCGACGACCTCGCCGCGGCCCTCGGCGGGATCGACGTCCTGGTCAACGACGCCGGCACCGGGCACATGAGCAGCGTCCTCGCCACCGACTACGCCACCTGGCGGGAGGTGCTCGCCACCGACCTCGACAGCGCGTTCCTGTGCCTGCAACGGGCCGCCCGGCGCATGGTCGCCGCGGGCCGCGGCGGGCGGATCGTCAACATCACCAGCGTCCACGAGCACCAGCCGCGGGTCGGCGCCGCGGCGTACTGCGCGGCCAAGGGCGGCCTCGGCCTGCTCACCCGGGTCGCGGCCATCGAGCTCGCCGAGCACGGGATCACCGTCAACGCGGTCGCGCCCGGCGAGATCGCCACCCCGATGACCGGCCAGGAGGACGAGGACCCGACCGCGCCCGGGCACGAACGACCCGGCGTCCCGCTGCGCCGCCCCGGCGACGCCCGGGAGGTCGCCGCGGTGGTCGCCTTCCTCGCCTCGCCGGCGGCCGCCTACGTCACCGGCGCCTCGTGGCCGGTGGACGGCGGGATGCTGCAGATGGGCCCGATGGCCGGCTCGCACCTGACCAGCGACGACTGGCGCCGCCCCTGACCCTCAGCCGGCCAGGAGCGCCAGCAGCCCGGCGCGGTCCGGGCCGGGCGTGGGCGGCGGCGGAGGGGCGTCGGCGAACCGCGCGACCCGCTCGGCCATGCCGGGGCGGGCCATCACCTGCTGCGGCTGGGCGAGGCAGGTGATGATCTCCAGCAGCCCCCGGAACACGTCGGCGTCGTGCATGGCCGCAGTCAGCAGGCCGACCTGCCGGGGGTCGGGTGGCGGTGGTGGCTCGCCGGCGCGGAGCGCGTCCATCTCGGCGATCCGGGCCCGGTCCGCGGCGATCTGGTTGCGGAAGAACGGCGTCACCTCCCGCTCGGTGGCCTCGTCGAAGGCGCCCACCAGCTCCCCCGGACGGTGGAGGTGGTCCCGCGCGGCGAGGCGCAGCTGCTGGGCGTGGGCCATCCCGACCGAGATGCCGCGCCCGGCCGAGGGGTTGGTGCACGCCCACGCGTCGCCGATCGGGACGAAGCCGGTGACGACCGGCTCGCCGTCGACGACGATCCGCCGGTAGCGGTCGAGGATGCCGGCCATCGCCAGCACGTCGGTGATCGGCTTCCCGTCCAGCCAGTGCGCCTGCAGGGGACAGGCCGTCACCAGGCGGGTGAAGACGTCCGGGTCGCGCAGCGCCTTGAGCGGGGCGTCCCGCGTCGGGCCGAACACGGTCACCGACCAGGTGTCGTTGTCCCCGGGCAGGGTGAGGAGCGAGATGCTGCCGAGGGGGGCCAGCGACCGGCCGATCCGCCGCGGCAGCTCCGGCCCGGTGAAGTACCGGGTGTAGTAGACGAAACCGCTGTCCTCGCTCTCCACGTGCGCGGGGCGGGCACCGAGCTCGGCGAGCCAGTCGGCGTTCGGCGTGCGGCGTCCCATCGCGTCGACGACCAGGTCGGCGCGGATCTCCTCCCCGCCGGCGGTCCGCACGCCCACCACGTGGGGGACGCCGGGCAGAGCCGCGGCCCCGGCGACGAGGCCGGTGACGCGCACGCCCCGGCGCAGGGTCAGCCGAGGGTGCTCCTCGGCGGCCGCCGCGACGACCGCCTCGAGGACCGGGCGCCGGCCGGTCACGAACCGGATCCGGTCGTCGTCCGGCCGGGGTTCGCGGTCCTCGATCGACGGCGGCAGCGGGTCCAGGTAGTCCACCCAGGTGCAGCCGGCGGCGAGCATCCGGTCGGTCAGGCCCGGCAGCTCGGCGTCCGCGACGGCACGGAACCTGGCGAACAGGTTGTGCGGCTGGCGGAACTGCGCCACGCCGTGCCGGTTCCAGGAGTCCCAGGCGGCGGCCGTCGTCGGCGGGGCGCCGTCCGGATCGGCCTCCAGCACGGTCACCTCGTGCCCGTCCTCGGCCAGCATCATCCCCGCGCACAGGCCGATGACCCCGCCGCCGCAGACCACGATCGCTGCCATCCCGACCTCCCCCGGACGGACCCGGCCACCGTGCTCCCGCCGCAACGGCGGGGACAGGGTCGGACGGCCCCGGTGGGTGGGCTCAGGTGAGGCGCCCGGCGCGCCGCTTGTGCCGGTAGAGGTCGGTGTCCGCGCGCAGGACGAGGTCGGCCAGGGTGTCCCCAGGGCCGGCCGTGGCGGTGCCGGCCGACCACGACGCCGGATGGCTCTCCCGCAGTCGGACCAGCAGCTCGGCGGCCGAGCGGGCGTCGGCCGACGGGAGGCACAGCACGAACTCGTCGCCGCCGTAGCGGCCGAGCAGGTCGGCGGTGCGCAGCTGGCTGCTCCACGCCCGGGCCAGCGACTGCAGCAGCGCGTCGCCGGCGCTGTGCCCCTCCTCGTCGTTGATGGTCTTGAAGCCGTCGAGGTCGATGACCGCCACGGTCAGCGGCTCCTCGCTGCGCGCGGCGTGCGCCAGGCTCCGCTCCGCGCCGGCCTCCCAGGCCCGCCGGTTGGCCAGCCCGGTCAGCGGGTCGGTGCCCGCGGCCCGGTGCAGGGTCGCCGAGATCCGGGTCTGGGCCTCGACGAGGGCGGCGACGGTGATCACGGTGGTCAGCCAGGGCAGGGCGATCCCGGACGGCGCGGCGGCGACCGCGCCCGTGGTGGTGACCGCCAGCAGGTAGACCCCGTGCGCCCGGGCGGCGTTGCCCGGCAGGTAGTGCGCGGCGTAGACCGCCAGCGCCACCATCGACGGGCCCAGGCCCACGACGCCGACCGCGGTCACCGACCGCCAGGCCAGCACGGCGATGAGCGTCGCCATCGTCGCCACCGCGAGGTGCACCGCACGCGGGGTGATGCGGCGCCGGCCCAGCCGGAGCGCGACCGCGCCCCCGCAGCCGACGGCGGCGAGCACCCACAGCAGCCCGACCGGCGTCTCGGGCGTCAGCGGTCGCAGGGCACCGACGAGGCACAGCGCGCCGCTGACGCCGTACAGCAGCGACAGCAGCGCCGTGCCGGCCGGCCGGTCCGCGTGCATGAGAGTCCCCCGTTCGTCCCGGCCAGCATCGGTCGGGACGGTGACGTTCTGCAGCGCGCCCGGACGCCTTGCCCCCAACGGGGGATCCCCACCGGGTGACCCGCCGGCCGGCCGGTCACCCGCCGGTGAGCTCGGTGGGCACCGTGATGACGTCGACCATCGCGCCGCGCCGGGAGACGGTCACCGGCAGCGGTCGCCCGATGGCGTCCTCGAACAGCAGCCGCTGCAGGCTCTGCGCCTCGGCCACCGGCTGCCGGCCGGCCTCGAGCACGAGGTCGCCGGCCTTGAGCCCGGCTCGGTCGGCGGGGGACCCCGCGACCACGTCGACCACCCGCAGCCCCCGCCGGCGGCCGCTGCGCTCGGCGAGTGGAGCGGGCAGCGGCGCGGGCGTGCTGACCAGTCCGAGGAAGGCCCGCCGCACCCGCCCGTCCCGCACGAGCGCGGCGACGATCCGCCGGGTCGTGTCGTTGACCGGAACGGCCAGCCCCAGGCCCCAGCCGGCGACGGCGGTGTTGATCCCGACCACCCGGCCGGTGGAGTCGGCGAGCGCGCCGCCGGAGTTGCCGGGGTTGAGAGCGGCGTCGGTCTGGATGACGTCCTCGACCACCCGCGCCGTCCGGCCGTCGTGCGTCGGCAGCGACCGGCCCAGCCCGCTGACCACCCCGGCGGTCACCGAGCCGGCCAGCCCCAGCGGGTTGCCGACGGCGACCACGAGCTGGCCCACGCGCAGCTCCGCGGCGTCGCCGAGCACCGCCGGCGGCGGGGTCTCCGTGCGGGCGCGCACCACCGCGAGGTCCGACAGCGGGTCGGCGCCCACGACGTCGACGTCGCTCTCGCTGCCGTCGCTGAAGACCGCCCGCCCGTACCGGGCCGGACCCACCACGTGGGCGTTGGTCAGCAGCAGCCCGTCGTCCCGGACGACGACGGCCGACCCCGCGCCTCCGCGGCCGCCGGGCGCGCTGACCTGCAGCGCGGCGACGTGCGGGGTGAGCTCGGCGGCGACGGCGGTGACGATGCGGGAGTAGGCGTCCAGCACCGACTCGGTGTCCGGGTCCGGCAGCAGGCTCATGGCATGCCTCCTGATTACGCGATTACACGTCCAGTGAACTCCTCCGGCGGCCGGTGTGGCGGCGGTCATGCCGTGGGCGAACAGCGCCCCGATACTGGGCCGGTGACGGTCTCGGCGGCCGCGCGCCGGGAGGCGGCGGAACAGGCGTGGGCGGGGCTGCGGCCCCGGATCGAGAAGGAGGCGGTCGCGAGCCGGGGGGAGGCGGAGGCCGACGCGTTCCTGGCCCGCGTCCACCTGGCGCGGTTCGACGTCCACGAGCCCCTGGCGATCCTGTACGGAGCGGCGGCCGACGAGCTGTTCGAGCGCGCGCTGCGCCTCGTCCTCGCCGCCGCGGCGGAGCGGCCGGAGCCGCTGCGCCGGCTGGACCGGCGCCGCGAGATCGACCCGGCGTGGTTCCAGCGGGCCGGGATGCAGGGCTACGTCTGCTACGTCGACCGCTTCTGCGGCACGCTCGACCGGCTGCCCGAGCACCTGGACCACCTCGCCGAGCTCGGCACCACGTACCTGCACCTCATGCCGCTGCTCGAGCCGCGGGAGGGCGAGAACGACGGCGGCTATGCGGTGGCCGACTACCGCGCGGTCGACCCGCGGCTGGGCACGATGGCCGACCTCGAGGCGGTGGCGGCGGCCCTGCACGGGCGGGACATGAGCCTGTGCATCGACCTCGTCCTCAACCACACCGCCCGCGAGCACGAGTGGGCCCGCGGCTGGCTGGCCGGCGACCCCGCGTACGCCGGCTTCTACACCGCCTTCCCCGACCGCACGATGCCCGACGCGTACGACGCGACGATCCCCGAGGTCTTCCCCGACCGGGCACCCGGATCGTTCAGCTGGGTGCCCGAGGCCTGCGGCGGGGCCGGCGGGTGGGTGTGGACGACGTTCTGGCCCTACCAGTGGGACCTCGACTACTCGAACCCCGAGGTCACCCTGGCGATGCTCGGCGAGATCCTCTGGCTGGCCAACCGCGGGGTCGACGTCTTCCGCATGGACGCCGTGCCGTTCATGTGGAAGCGGCTGGGCACCAGCTGCCAGAACCAGCCGGAGGGGCACAGCCTCCTGCAGCTGCTGCACGCGCTGACCCGGCTGGCCGCGCCGGGCGTGGTGTTCAAGGCCGAGGCGATCGTGTCGCCCGACGACCTGGTGCCCTACCTCGGCGGGCACGACCGGTTCCGCCCCGAGTGCGAGCTGGCCTACCACAACCAGCTCATGGTGCTGCTGTGGAGCAGCCTGGCCACCCAGGACGCCCGCCTGGCCCGCACCGCGCTGCGCCGGATGCAGCCCATCCCGCCGACCGCCACCTGGGTCACCTACGTGCGCGGGCACGACGACATCGGCTGGGCGATCACCGACGAGGACGCCGCGGCCGTCGGCGCCGACGGGTTCGGCCACCGGCGGTTCCTCAACGACTTCTACGCCGGCCGCTTCCCGGGCTCGTTCGCCCGCGGCGCGCTGTTCCAGGAGAACCCGGCCACCGGCGACGCCCGCGTCTCCGGCTCCGCGGCGTCGCTGTGCGGCATCGAGGCGGCGCTGGCCGACGGGGACGAGGAGGCGCTGGAGCGGGGGATCCGGCGGCTGGTGCTGCTCTACTCGGTGGCCTACGCCCACGGCGGCATCCCGCTGCTCTACATGGGCGACGAGCTGGCCCTGCGCAACGACACCGGCTACCTCGACGACCCCGCCCGGGCCCCCGACAACCGCTGGATGCACCGCCCGCCCATGGACTGGGCCGCCGCCGCCCGCCGCAACGACGCGGGCACGCTGGAGGGCCGCGTCTTCGCGCGGATCCGGCAGCTGGGGGCGGCGCGCCGGTCGCTGCTGGCGCTGCGCGGCGGCGTCGAGCCGGTCGTGCTGGACGTCGGGGACGACGCGGTGCTGGCGTGGTCGCGCCGGCACCCGCGCAGCGGCACCTTCGTCGGCCTGGCCAACTTCGCCCCGGACGCGCGGACCGTGGACGCGGACACCGTCACCGGCTTCGGCAGCTACGAGCAGGTGCACGGCAGCGACGGTCCGCTGGAGGTCGTCGAGGGCCGGCTGGTGGTGCCCGGCCTCGGCTTCGCCTGGTTCGCCGAGCCGTGAGCGGGCCGGCCGCTCCCCGGCTCCCGCCCGCCGGCGCCACGGTCGGTGTGGAGGAGGAGTTCCACCTCGTCGACCCTGTCACCCTCGAGCTCACCCCCAGCGCCGTCGTCAGCACCGCCGCCCTGCAGGGCACCGCCGGGGAGCACGTGCACGCCGAGATCGTCACGACCCAGCTGGAGACGTCGACAGGGGTCTGCACGACGCTGGGGGAGCTGCGGGCGGAGCTGGTCGCCACCCGGGCCGAGGCCGCGGCGGCGGCGTCCGCGGCCGGGCTGGCCGTCCTCGCCGCCTCCACCCACCCGTTCGCGTCGTGGCGCCAGCAGCGGCTCACCCCGGCGCCGCGGTACCGGGCGATGGTGGACCGCTGGGCGGCACTGGCCGAGCAGCAGGACATCTGCGGCTGCCACGTGCACGTCGGCGTCCCCGACCTGGAGACGGCGGTCGCGGTGATGGACCGCGCCCGGCCCTACCTGCCGGTGCTGCTGGCGATGACCGGCAGCTCGCCGTTCCACGACGGCGTGGACACCGGCTACGACTCCTTCCGCACCCCGTGGTGGTCGCGCTGGCCAACGGCCGGGTCACCGGAGCTCCTCGGGGGTGCCGAGGGCTTCCGTGCCGTCGTCGACGGGCTGGTCCGCTGCGGGGTGATCGCCGACGGCTCGCACCTGTACTGGGACGTGCGGCCCTCGTCGCGCTGGCCGACGCTGGAGTTCCGCCTCGCCGACGTCTGCACCGACCTCGACGCCGCCGTCCTGCACGCCGCGCTCGTCCGCTCGCTGGTGCGGGTGCTCGCCGCTCGGGCCGAGCAGGGCGAGCCCGTTCCGGACCCGCGCCCCGAGCTGCTCCGGGCCGCGCGCTGGCGGGCGGCGAAGGACGGCCTCGGCGGCGAGCTCTTCGACCCCGTGGCCGGCGAGCCGGTGCCCTCGCGGGCCGCCGTCGACCGGCTGGTGGCCGAGCTCGCCGACGACCTGCGGACCGCCGGCGAGGAGGACGCCGTCGCCACGCTGCTCGACCGGCTCTGGGCCCGGGGCACCTCCGCCAGCCGCCAGCGGGACACGTGGGCGCGCACCGGCGACCCCCGCGCGGTGGCCGCGGAGCTGCTGCGCGAGGGCGTGCCGGCGTCCTGACCGGCGCGCGTCGGCCCGCCGCCGCCCGGGTAGTGGGGCCCCCATGACGGAACCGCGTCCCCTCGCCCTCGTGACCGGAGCCTCCAGCGGGATCGGCCTGGAGCTGGCCCGCCAGTTCGCCGGCGCCGGCTTCGACCTCGTCGTCAACGCCGAGGACGCCGAGCTGGCCGCCGCCGCCGAACAGCTGCGCCTGGGCGGGACGACGGTGCAGCCGGTCCAGGCCGACCTGCGCACGCCCGCGGGCGTCGAGTCGGTGTGGGCCGCGGTGCAGGCGACCGGCCGCCCCCTCGCGGCGGCCGCGCTCAACGCCGGGGTGGGCCAGGGCGGCCCGTTCGTCGAGAACGAGCTCGAGAGGGAGCTCGAGATCATCGACCTGAACGTCACCTCGACGGTGCGGCTGGCCAAGCTGGTGCTGCGGGACATGGTGGCCCGCAACGAGGGCCGGCTGCTCATCACCTCGTCGATCGCCTCGACCATGCCCGGCTCGTTCCAGGCCGTCTACAACGCCTCCAAGTCCTTCCTCCAGTCCTTCGCCGAGGCGCTGGTCGAGGAGCTCCGGGACAGCGCGGTGACGGTCACCTCGCTGATGCCCGGGCCCACCGGGACCGAGTTCTTCGACCGCGCCGAGATGCAGGACACCAGGGTGGGGGCCGGGAAGAAGGACGACCCCGCGCAGGTCGCCGAGCAGGGCTTCGAGGCGCTGATGGCGGGCGAGGACAAGGTGGTCGCCGGATCGCTGATGACCAAGGTGCAGGGGGCGGCCAACGCGGTGCTCCCGGACCGGCTGAAGTCGAAGGCGCACCGGCAGATGGCCGAGCCGGGGAGCGCGGAGTAGGGCCATGGACGACGGCGCCCGCGAGCTCGCCCGCCCGCTGCGCGACCCCGCCGACCTCGACCCGCTGCTCGAGCGGGTCGGGGACGCGCGCATCGTGGCCATCGGCGAGGCCAGCCACGGCACGCACGAGTACTACGCCTGGCGGGCGGCGCTGACCCGCCGGCTGGTGGAGGAGCGCGGCTTCGGGTTCGTCGCCGTCGAGGGCGACTGGCCCGACTGCTACCGGGTCAACCGCAGCGTGAAGCTCCGGGCCGGCGCCGACGAGGACCCTCGGGCCGCGCTCGACGCCTACGAGCGGTGGCCGACGTGGATGTGGGCCAACGACGAGGTCGTCGACTTCTGCCGCTGGCTGCGGGGGTGGAACGCCGACCGGCCGGAGGACCGGCGGGTGGGGTTCTACGGACTCGACGTCTACAGCCTCTGGGACTCCATGCACGAGCTGGTCGGCTGGCTGCGCGAGCACGAGCCCGAGCACGTGGACAAGGCGGTCGCGGCGCTGCAGTGCTTCGAGCCCTTCGGTGAGGACGGCGCCGAGTACGCCTTCGCCACCCGCTTGGCGCCCACCACCTGCGAGCAGACCGTCGTCGAGCTGCTGCAGCACCTCTGCGCGGAGCGCGGCCGGCGGGCGCCCGCCGACGACCCCGAGGCGCACTTCGCCGCGGAGATCAACGCCGGGGTGGTCGCCGACGCGGAGCGCTACTACCGGGCGATGGTGGCCGGCTCGGCGCAGTCGTGGAACGTCCGCGACGTACACATGGCCGACACCCTCGACCGGCTCCTGGAGCACACCGGCGCCGGCGCCGTGGTGTGGGAGCACAACACCCACGTCGGCGACGCCCGCGCCACCGACATGGCCGGCGCGGGGATGGTGAACGTCGGCCAGCTGCTGCGCGAGCGGCACGGCGCCGCGGACGTCGTCCTGGTCGGGCTCGGCGGCCACCGCGGCGGGGTGATCGCCGGCGCGGCGTGGGGCGCGCAGATGGAGCGGATGCCGGTGCCCGCGGCCCGGGCCGGCGGCCTGGAGGCGCTGCTGCACGAGCAGGTGGGCCACGACTGCCTGCTCGTCTGGTCACCGGGCGGGCAGCGCCCGGCGTTCCTCGACCGGCGACTCGACCACCGGGCGATCGGCGTCGTCTACCGGCCCGAGCGCGAGCGGTGGGGCAACTACGTCCCCACCGTGCTCGGCGAGCGCTACGACGCCTTCCTCTCCTTCGAGGAGACCCGCCCGCTGCGGCCCCTGCACCTCGAGCGGCCCGACGAGCACGTGCCGCCGCTCGGGCACCCGGTCTGAGTCCCGGCCGCGGCGGGCGGGCTCACGCGGAGCGGCGCTCCGTCGCGTCCTCCGCCGGCGCCGCGTCGTCCTTGGGGCCGCCGCTCTTGGAGACGGAGAACCCCGGGCCGAGGTGTTCGAGCGCCAGGCGGCCGTAGACCTGCTGCTGGGTGGCGACCCGCTGGGAGCGGCCGCGGCCGAGGAAGCTGACCATCCAGTGCAGCACGGTGGTGATGCGGCTCTTGAACCCGACGATGTACATCAGGTGCACGACCAGCCACAGCACCCAGGCGATGAAGCCCTCGAACTTGAGCTTGCCGATGTCGGCGACCGCGGAGAACCGGGAGATCGTCGCCATCGAGCCCTTGTCGAAGTACCTGAAGGGCTCGGCCGGGGGGCGGCCGTCCAGCCGGCGCTTGATGGCGTCGGCGGCGTACTTGCCGCCCTGGATGGCCACCTGCGCGACGCCGGGCAACCGGTCCAGGCTCATCATGTCGCCGACCACGTGCACCTCGGGGTGCCCGGGCAGGGTGAGGTCGGGCTGCACGGAGACCCGGCCGGCGCGGTCGACCTCGGCGCCGGACTGCTCGCCGAGGATCCGGCCCAGCGGCGACGCCTGCACGCCCGCGGCCCAGATCTTGGTGGCCGCCGCGATGCGCCGGGTCTGCCCGTCGGAGTCCTTGACCACCAGGCCGTCGGCGTCGACCTCGGTGACCATCGCGCCCAGCTGGACCTCCACGCCGATCCGGTTGAGCTGCCGGCGGGCGGCGTCGCCGAGCTTCTCCCCGAAGGAGGGCAGCACGGCCGGCGCGGCGTCGAGCAGGATCACCCGCGCCTGGGTGGGGTCGATGGTGCGGAAGTCGCGGCGCAGCGTGCGGTGGGCCAGCTCGGCGATCTGGCCGGCCATCTCCACCCCGGTGGGGCCGGCGCCGACGACGACGAAGGTGAGCAGCCGGTCGATCTCGACCGGGTCGGTGGCCAGCTCGGCCAGCTCGAACGCGCCGAAGATGCGCCCGCGCAGCTCCAGGGCGTCGTCGATGCTCTTCATGCCGGGGGCGAACTCGGCGAACCGGTCGTTGCCGAAGTAGGACTGGCCGGCACCGGCGGCGACGATCAGCTCGTCGTAGGGGTGCACCGTGGTCCGGCCCAGGATCGAGGACGTGACCGTCCTCGCGGCCAGGTCGATGTCGGTGACCTCTCCGAGCACCACCCGGACGTTCTTCTGCCAGCGCAGGATCTCGCGGGTGGCCGGGGCGATCTCGCCCTCGGACAGGATGCCCGTGGCCACCTGGTAGAGCAGCGGCTGGAACAGGTGGTGGCTGGTCTTGGCCACGATCGTGACGTCGACGGGGGCCTTCCGCAGCGCCTGGGCGGTGAACAGTCCACCGAAGCCCGAGCCGACGATGACGACACGAGGCCGGCCGGATCGGGTGGTGCCGACGGGTGCGGTCTCAGGTGATGTCGTCATGATGATTCCAGTCTCCCACTCCGGCGTCTCCTGGCCGTGCACGGCCCCGGGCGATGCAGGCCACAGTCTGGCGCACTACCCGCCGGACGGCGCTCCACGCCGAGGCCGGGGAGACCGTGCGCCCATGACCGTGCGGACGCTCCTCGAGGAGGTCGCCGTCGTTCTCGGGGGCGTGGGCAGCTGAGCGTGTCACGATGGGCGACGTGGCGAACACAACTGCCTCGGCCGGCGCGCTGCTGCGCCACGTGCGCACCGGACGTGCGCGCAGCCGGGCGGACCTCGTGGCGCTCACCGGCGCGTCCCGCAACACGGTGAGCGCGCGGGTGGACCAGCTGATCGCCGCCGGTTTCCTGGAGGAGGGCGGTCCGGGGTGGAGCACCGGCGGGCGCCCGCCCACGCTGCTGCACTTCAACAGCCGCGCGGGCTGCGTGCTCGCCGTCGACCTGGGCGTGACCAGTGTCGACGTCGCGGTCACCGATCTCTCGGCGCGGATCCTGGCCACCGCCGGGCACCCGATCGACATCGCGGAGGGGCCGCAGGCGGTCCTGGCCGAGGTCGACCGGCTGGCCCAGAAGGTGCTCGCCGAGGCCGGTCTCGCCCCGGCCGACGTGTGCGCCGTCGGCGTGGGCGTGCCCGGGCCGGTCGAGTTCTCCAGTGGCCGGCCGTCCCACCCGCCGATCATGCCGGGCTGGCACGACTACCCGATCCCGGACGCCTTCGCCCGGTACGACTGCCCCGTCTTCGTCGACAACGACGTCAACGTCATGGCCCTGGGGGAGATGGGCGTCGGCGGGTCGGTCCAGGACGTGCTCGTCGTCAAGGTCGGCACCGGGATCGGCTGCGGCGTCATCGTCGACGGCCGGGTGTACCGGGGGGCGCAGGGCAGCGCCGGGGACATCGGGCACATCTACGTCGCCCAGCCCGACGGGCGGACGGTGGTCTGCCGGTGCGGCAACGAGAACTGCCTCGAGGCGATCGCCGGCGGCGGCGCGCTGCTCCGTGACGCCGTCGCCGCCGGGCTGCCGGTCAGCACGACGCGCGAGGTCGTCGAGCGGGCGGCGCAGGGCGAGGGTCCGGCCCTGGAGCTGGTGCGCGACGCCGGCCGGACCATCGGCACGGTGCTCGCCGCGCTGGTCAACTTCTTCAACCCGCACCGCATCGTCATGACCGGCGGCGTGGCCCAGGCCGGCGCGCCGCTGCTCGCCGGCATCCGCGAGGCGGTCTACCGCCGCGCGATGCCGCTGGCCGCCCGGACGCTGGAGATCACCGTCAGCGACGCCCCCGACCTCTCGGGCCGGCTGGGTGCGGCGCTCATGGCGATCGAGGGCTTCCTCGACGAGGACGCGGTGCACCAGGCGCTGGCCCAGTAGCCGGCGCGACGACGTCCGACCGCGGCCGCTGGAGGTTGCGGTTCGGTAACTCCCTCGTGCGGCCTTGACCCGGGGTGACCTGGCTCATAGGTTCTCGCCTGAACCGACTAATGGTCAACGGTGAGCAAAAGTCCGGAGGTGGCGGCGTGCCGGTTGGGCGTCTGCTGCTGGCCGCAGCCGTTGGCGCAGCTCCCACCGCCGTCGGAGGCCCGAGGTGACCACCCCGCTGCTCGAGATGCACGGCATCGTGAAGACCTTCCCCGGCGTCCGCGCGCTGGACGGGGTGGACCTCGACGTCCGTCCCGGCGAGGTGCACTGCCTGCTCGGCCAGAACGGTGCCGGCAAGTCGACGCTCATCAAGGTCCTCGCCGGCGCCCACCAGCCCGACGTCGGCCAGATCACCTGGCGCGGCGAGCCGGTCCGCCTGACCGACCCCCAGGCGGCGATGTCGCTGGGCATCGCGACGATCTACCAGGAGCTGGACCTGGTGAACGGGCTGACCGTCGCCGACAACATCTTCCTGGGCCGGGAGAGCTCCCGGTTCGGCATCACCCGGCCCGCTGCGGCGAGCCGGTCCGCCGCGCAACTGCTGACCCGCCTCGGCCATCCGGAGATCCGGCCCACCGCCGAGGTCGGCGCGCTGTCGGCGGCGCAGCAGCAGATGGTCAGCATGGCGCGGGCGCTGTCCCAGGACGCGCAGCTGATCATCATGGACGAGCCGTCGGCCGTGCTCGACAACGAGGAGGTCGAACGGCTCTTCGGCGTCATCCGCGATCTCAGCGCCCACGACGTCGCCGTCGTCTACATCTCCCACCGGCTCGAGGAGATCCGCGAGATCGGCGACCGGATCACCGTCCTGAAGGACGGGCGCACCGTCGCCACCGGGCTGCCGGCCCGGGAGACCTCGACCCGTGAGGTCATCACGCTGATGACCGGACGGACGATCGAGTACGTCTTCCCGGAGCGCCGTGCCGCACCGCACGGCACCGAGGCGCCGCTGCTCGAGGTCGAGGGCCTCGGTCTGGGCGGCCACTTCGAGGGAGTCAGCCTCACGATGCGCCCCGGCGAGATCGTCGGGCTGGCGGGGCTCGTGGGCTCGGGTCGCTCGGAGATCCTGGAGACGATCTACGGCGCTCGTCGTCCCACCGACGGCACCGTCCGCCTGGCCGGCAAGCGGCTGCGCCCAGGCGACGTCGGAGCCGCGGTCGCCGCCGGTGTGGGCCTCGCCCCGGAGGAGCGCAAGAGCCAGGCGCTGCTGCTGGACGACTCGGTCTACCGCAACATCACCGTCTCCTCCCTCGGCCGCTTCGCCCGGGGCGGCTTCCTGTCGGGCGGCGCCGAGAAGGCCGCCGCCCGGGCGCAGACCGAGTCGCTGGACGTCCGCCCGGCCGACGTCACGCGGATCGTGCGGACGCTGTCCGGCGGGAACCAGCAGAAAGTCGTGCTGGCCCGCTGGCTGCTGCGCGACTGCCGGGTCCTCCTCCTCGACGAGCCGACCCGCGGCGTCGACGTCGGCGCCCGCTCGGAGATCTACGCGCTGGTCCGCGACCTCGCCGACCGGGGGGTGGCCGTGCTGATGGTCTCCAGCGAGATCCCGGAGGTGCTCGGGCTGGCCGACCGCGTCCTCGTGGTCGCCGACGGCCGGGTCGTCGCCGAGGCCCCAGCCGACGACCTCGACGAGCACCGGGTGCTCGACCTGATCATGGAAGGCACTCCGCACGCGGGTGCACCGATCGCGACGCAGCACGAAGGGGACGTGGCATGAGCACCAGCGCGACCGAGACGGAGGGGAGCGCCGTCGCTGCGCGGAACTCGTCGGGCAGCGGGAAGGGCAGCTTCCTCTCCGGCCCCGTCGGCCGCAACCTCGGCCTGGTCATCGCCCTCGCGATCCTCTGCATCGTCGGCGCGATCACCGCCCCCGAGCAGTTCCTCGACGTCGACAACGTCCTGACGATCCTGCGGCAGGCATCCGTCATCGGCGTGGTCAGCATCGGGATGACGTTCGTGATCATCGGTGGGGGCATCGACCTGTCGGTCGGCGCGCTGGTCGCCCTCTCCTCGGTCTGGGCCACGACGCTGGCCACCCAGGCGATGGCTGAGGACTTCCACTGGATCGTCATGGTCTTCACGGCGCTGGCCGTGGGCGCCGGTGCGGGCCTGGTCAACGGCATCGTCATCGCCTACGGCAAGCTCGTCGCCTTCATCGCGACGCTGGCCATGCTGGCCGCGGCCCGCGGTCTGGCGGAGATCATCGCCAACCGGCGCACCCAGATCGTCCAGGACCGCGACTTCCTCGCGTTCTTCTCCAGCGACGTCCTCGGCATCCCGACGCTGGTGATCATCTTCGCGCTGGTCGCGATCGCCGGGTGGGTCCTGCTCAACCGGACGACGTTCGGCCGGCGCACCTTCGCCGTCGGCGGCAACGCCGAGGCCGCCCGGCTGGCCGGCATCCGGGTGCAGCGGCACACCATGTGGCTCTACGTCCTGTCCGGCCTCACCTGCGGCATCGCCGCGGTCATGCTCATGGCCCGGACGACGACCGGCAGCTCCACCCACGGCACCCTCTACGAGCTCGACGCGATCGCCGCGGTGGTCATCGGCGGCACCCTGCTCATCGGCGGCCGCGGCACGATCGTCGGCACCGTCCTGGGCGTGCTGATCTTCACCACGCTCGGCAACGTCTTCACGCTGAACAACCTGTCCAGCTCCGCGCAGGCGGTCGCCCGCGGCGTCATCATCGTCGTCGCCGTCCTGCTGCAGATGCGGATCGCCACCGGCAGCTTCAGCCTCGGCCGTCTCGGCCGGGGCGGTGGCTCCGGCGCACCGCCGGCCACCGCGGGCTCGCCCGCCGGCACCGTCTCCGGGGGCTCGATCCCCGGTGGGCCCGGTGGCACCCCGCCCGGCAGCACCGACCGGCCCCCGACCTGACCCGGACGGGGGCGGCCGGCCGTCCCCGTCGGATCAGCACCACCCCTCCGGGCCGCGGGTCCGCGAGGAGCACCACCGACGCACCACCACCTGGCCGAGCCGCCAGGGAGGCGATACCCGAGGAGAGATCATGTCTGCAGCGAGGCAGCGCCCCTACCGCCGTCTGACGTCCACCGCGGTGGCCCTCGTGGGTGCCGGCGCCCTGATCGCCGGCTGCACGAGCAACACGCCCGAGGAGTCGGGCGGCGGTGGCGGCGGCACCAACGTCGCCAGCTCGAACGACGAAGAGGGCGAGACCGTCCGCATCGGCTTCTCGGCCCCGGCCGCCGACCACGGCTGGATGGCCGGCATCACCGAGGCCGCGCGCGCCGCGGCCGAGGAGTTCGGGGACGTCGAGCTCACCGTCGCCGAGGGCACCAACGACGTGGGCACGCAGATCAGCCAGGTCGAGACGTTCATCAACGACGGCGTCGACGCCATCGTGCTGCTGCCCTTCGACGGCGCCGCGCTCACCCCGGTCGCGCTGCAGGCGATGGAGGCCGGCATCACGGTCATCAACGTCGACCGCGAGTTCAACAGCCCCTTCGCCGCGCGCGCCACCATCCTCGGCGACAACTACGGCATGGGCGTCTCGGCCGGCACCTATGTCTGCGAGCAGGTGGGCGACAACCCCAACGCGATCGTCGCCGAGATCGCCGGCATCGACTCGCTGCCGCTGACCCAGGACCGCAGCCAGGGCTTCGCCGACGCGCTCAGCGAGTGCGGGCTGACGGTCGCCAACCGCGTCGCGGCCGACTTCACCGTCGAGGGCGGCGAGGAGGCGGCGGCCAACCTGCTCCAGGCCGCACCGCAGATCGACGCCCTCTGGAACCACGACGACGACCAGGGCGTCGGCGTCCTGGCCGCCATCAACAACGCCGGCCGCAGCGAGTTCATCATGGTCGGCGGTGCTGGCTCGGCCAACGCGATGCGCGAGATCGAGTCCGGCGACTCGGTCCTGAAGGCGACCGTCATCTACCCGCACACCCAGGCCGCCGACGGCATCCGCCTCGCCCGCCTGATCGCGCAGGACAAGTCGCTCTCCGACCTGGTCTCCCCGGAGGTCCCGCGCGAGATCGTGCTGAACGCCCCCGTCGTCACGGCGGACAACGTCGACCAGTACATCGACCGCGCCTTCGAGTCCTGACCGGCGTGGAGTCGCCGGGTGACGGTTCGCGTCACCCGGCGACTCCGCCTTCCTGAGGAGCCCTCCGGATGACCCCCACCCTCGGCGTCGGCCTGATCGGCTACGCCTTCATGGGCGCCGCGCACTCGCAGGCCTGGCGCACCGCCCCCCACTTCTTCGACCTCCCGCTCCGGCCCGAGCTCGCGGTGCTCGCGGGCCGTGACCCCGCCCGCGTCGCCGCGGCCGCCGAGCGGCTGGGCTGGGCCGGCACCGAGACCGACTGGCGCCGGGTGCTCGAGCGCGACGACGTCGACCTGGTCGACGTGTGCACCCCCGGCGACACGCACGCCGAGATCGCCATCGCCGCGCTCGAGGCGGGCAAGCACGTGCTGTGCGAGAAGCCCCTGGCCAACACCGTCGCCGAGGCCGAGGCGATGGCCGAGGCCGCCGAGCGGGCCGCCGCGCGCGGCGTGCGGTCGATGGTCGGCTTCACCTACCGGCGGGTGCCGGCGATCGGGCTGGCCCGGCAGCTGGTGGCCGAGGGCCGGCTCGGGCAGATCCGGCACGTCCGCGCGCAGTACCTGCAGGACTGGATCGCCGACCCGGCCGCGCCGATGTCCTGGCGGCTGGAGAAGGACAAGGCCGGGTCGGGCGCGCTGGGCGACATCGGCGCGCACATCGTCGACCTCACGCAGCACATCACCGGGCAGCTGGTCACCGGGGTCAGCGCGGTGCTGGAGACCTTCGTGACCGAGCGGCCGCTGCCGGCCGAGACAGGCAAGCTGTCGGGCGTGGGCGGCTCGGAGATGGGTACGGTGACCGTGGACGACGCGGCGCTGTTCCTCGGCCGGTTCAGCGGTGGCGCGCTGGCCACCTTCGAGGCCACCCGGTTCGCCCTGGGCCGCAAGAACGCCATCCGGATCGAGGTCAACGGCTCGGCCGGCAGCCTGGCCTTCGACTTCGAGGACATGAACGTGCTCGAGTTCTTCGACGGCGACGAGCCGGCCGAGACCGCCGGTTTCCGCCGGGTCATCGTGACCGAGCCCGAGCACCCCTACGTCGGCGCCTGGTGGCCGGCCGGGCACGGGCTGGGCTACGAGCACGGCTTCACCCACCAGGTGGTCGACCTGGTCACCGCGATCGCCAAGGGCGAGGACCCCACGCCGTCCTTCGCCGACGGACTGCAGGTGCAGCGGGTGCTCGACGCCGTCGAGCGCAGCGCTGCCGCGAACTCCACCTGGACGGAGATCTCCCCATGACACCCACCCCGACGAAGGCCGACCGCTTCAGCTTCGGGCTGTGGACGGTCGGCTGGCAGGGCGTCGACGTCTTCGGCGGCGCGGTCCGGCCGCGGCTGGACCCGGTGGAGGCGGTGCACCGGCTGGCCGAGCTCGGCGCGGCCGCGATCACCTTCCACGACGACGACCTGGTCCCCGACGAGTCGACCCGCGAGAAGGAGCTGGCCCGGTTCCGCGACGCGCTGGGCGAGACCGGGCTGGGCGTGGAGATGGCGACCACGAACCTGTTCTCCCACGCGGTGTTCAAGGACGGCGGGCTGACCGCCAACGACCGCGACGTCCGCCGGTACGCCCTGGCCAAGGTGCTGCGCAACCTCGACCTGGCCGCCGAGCTCGGCGCGAAGACCTACGTGCTGTGGGGCGGGCGCGAGGGCGCGGAGTCCGGTGGGTCGAAGGACGTCGCCGCCGCGCTGGACCGGTACAAGGAGGCGCTGGACGCCCTCTGCGGCTACGTCCGCGAGCGGGGCTACGACATCCGGTTCGCCCTCGAGCCCAAGCCGAACGAGCCGCGCGGGGACATCCTGCTGCCCACCGTCGGACACGCGCTGGCGTTCATCGGCGCGCTGGACGAGCCCGACCGGGTCGGCCTGAACCCCGAGGTCGGGCACGAGGAGATGGCCGGGCTGAACTTCGCCCAGGGCATCGGCCAGGCGCTGTGGCACGGCAAGCTGTTCCACGTCGACCTCAACGGCCAGCACGGCCCCCGCTTCGACCAGGACCTGCGCTTCGGCGCCGGCAACCTGCGCGGCGCGTTCTGGACCGTCGACGTGCTCGAGGGCGCCGGCACCGGCCGGGCCTACGACGGCTACCTGCACTTCGACTACAAGCCGCCGCGCACCGAGGACATCGACGGCGTCTGGGGGACCGCGGCCGCCTGCATGCGCAACTACCTGATCCTGCGGGACAAGGTGCGGGCCTTCCGCGCCGACCCGGAGGTGGCCGAGGCGCTGGCGGCGTCCCGGGTCGACCAGCTCGCCGTCCCGACCGTCGGGGAGGGGGAGTCCCTGGCCGACCTGCGCGCCGAGGCGCACGACCCCGAGGCGATGGCCCGCCGTGGCATGCACTTCGAGCACCTGGACCAGCTGGCCATGGAGCACCTGCTCGGCGTCCGCTGACCCCCGTTTCCGGACCTTCCGCGCCGAACGTCCGCCCACCCGTTCCGGACTCTCCGCGCGGAGAGTCCGCTCCTGACCGAGGAGGACCCCGCATGCCCCGTCCCGTCACCCTGTTCACCGGCCAGTGGGCCGACCTGCCGTTCGAGGAGATGTGTCGGCTGGCCTCGCAGTGGGGCTACGACGGCCTGGAGATCGCCTGCTGGGGTGACCACCTCGACGTCGAGCGGGCCGCGAACGACGACTCCTACGTGCAGGAGCGGCTCGAGCTGCTCAAGCGGCACGACCTGCAGGTGTTCGCCATCTCCAACCACCTCAACGGCCAGGCCGTCTGCGACGACCCGATCGACGAGCGGCACCGCGGCATCGTGCACCCGCGCGTGTGGGGCGACGGCGACCCCGAGGGCGTCCGGCAGCGGGCCGCCGAGGAGATGAAGACGACCGCCCGCGCCGCGGCGAAGCTGGGTGTGCAGACGGTCGTCGGGTTCACCGGCAGCAAGATCTGGAAGACCGTGGCGATGTTCCCGCCGGTGCCCGAGTCGATGATCGAGGACGGCTACGCCGACTTTGCCGCCCGCTGGAACCCGATCCTGGACGTCTTCGACGAGGTCGGGGTGCGGTTCGCGCACGAGGTGCACCCCTCGGAGATCGCCTACGACTACTGGACGACGGTCCGCACCCTCGAGGCGGTCGGGCATCGCGAGGCCTTCGGGCTGAACTGGGACCCCAGCCACTTCGTCTGGCAGGACCTCGACCCGGTCGGCTTCCTCTGGGACTTCAAGGACCGGATCTACCACGTCGACTGCAAGGACGCGAAGAAGCAGGTCGGCAACGGCCGCAACGGCCGGATGGGCTCGCACCTGCCCTGGGCCGACCCGCGGCGCGGCTGGGACTTCGTCTCCACCGGCCACGGCGACGTCCCGTGGGAGGCCTGCTTCCGGATGCTCAACACCATCGGCTACGACGGGCCGATCTCGGTGGAGTGGGAGGACGCCGGCATGGACCGCCTGCTCGGCGCCCCCGAGGCGCTGGAGTTCGTCCGGCGGCTGGCGTTCGACCCGCCGGCCGCGGCGTTCGACGCCGCCTTCGCCAGCGGGAACTGACGAAGGACCCCGTCCTCCTCACCGCTCGCAGGCTCGCGGCGAGCCTCTGGACGGGGCCTCCCCGGGACGGGTTGTGACGGGACAGGACCCTTGGGGGGCGACCGGGGGGTGGGCGGCGAGCGGGGGGTCCCGCCGCCCACCCCCCGGGGTCGGGGGCCGGCGCTGGGCCGGGCGGTGTGGACCGCGGTCAGGCGGTCACGGTGACGGGGACCTCCATGCCGTTGGCCCGGTGCTGGCCGACGGCGCAGTAGAAGAAGTAGTCGCCCGCCTCGAGGGTCGCCTCGAGGGTCGCGGTGCCGCCGGGCTGGAGGACCTCGGTGGCGGCGACGGTCTCGCCGTCCCGCTCCACGGCGAAGTTGTGCGGCATCTGGCCGCTGTTGGTCACGTCGAAGGTGTACGTGCCGGCGGCGTAGGAGTCCTCCGACAGCTCGAAGGAGAAGTCGACCGCGTTCACCGTCACCGCCTCGGACTCCGCCGGCGCCGACGTCGCCGCCGCGCTCGACGAGGTCTCGGCCGCGCTCGACGACGTCGTGCTCTCCGTGGCCCCGGTGTCCCCGCCGTCGTCCCCACCGCAGGCGCCCAGCAGGCCGGCCACCGCGACGAGCGCGAGGGCGGCGGTGCGCCGTCGGACCGGCGCGGTCGAGCGCGTGCGATGGGACACGGGTCCTCCTCGGGAGGTCTGCGGTCAGACCCACCGGGCCGGCGGGAACCGCTTCGCCGGAGATACTGCAACTTTGTAGGAGATCGGGGAAGCCCCCTTCACAGGGGGTTTCCAGCCGAGGAGCCGACGGAGCACACCCGGCGGCACCAGCCGACCACCGTCTCGAGCACCTCGCGGTCGACCGGCTGGAGCAGCTCGGCGCGGTAGGCGCGCAGCGACGGCGGGCCGGGCTGGCGCCGCAGCGTGTGGGTCAGGTCGGGCACGAGATGGGTCTCCACCGGGCCCGGCACGGTCGCCGCGATCACCGCGAGGTCGCCGGCGGGCACCTGGAGGTCCTTGGCCCCCGTCAGCGCGAGCACCGGGACGGTCAGCCGCTCGAGGTCCGTGCGCGGGTCGAGCGCGAGGAACTCCCGCAGCCAGCGGGCGTTGAGCCGGGCGCCACCGACCCACGCCGTGTCGGTCGTCGTCGCCCTGATCCGGGCGTGGTTGGCCGCCACCTTGGCCTCCAGGTCGGTGCGCAGCAGGCGGAGCAGCGCGCGCACGGGGGCCGGCAGCGTCGGGGTGATCTGCCGCGCCTGCCAGAGCAGCAGCTCGTCGCCCCGGGTGGCGCTGGCGGACAGCAGGACGACGCCGGCGATGTCGCTCCGCGCCCGCCGGGCGCCGCGAGCGGCCAGCGCGGCGCAGAGCAGGGCGCCCTCGCTGTGCCCGGCCAGCAGCAGCCGTGCCGGGTCGACCTCTGGTCGGGCGGCCAGCGCGTCGAGCGCGCGGCCGAGGTCGTCGACGTTCTCGGTGACGCCGGCGGTCCGCCAGTCGCCCGGGCTGACGCCGACGCCCCGCTTGTCGTAGCGGAGCGAGGCGAGACCGCCCGCGGCGAGGGCGTGCGCCAGCTGTCGGGCGACGTCGAAGCGGGCCCGCCGGTGGTTGGAGTCCCGGTCGAGCGGACCCGACCCGCTCGCCAGCACCACCGCCGGTGCCGGGCCGGGCGTCGCCGGGAGGGTGAGCGTGCCCGCCAGGGGCGGTCGGCCGGGGATCTGCACCTGGAGCTCCCGCACGGTCAGCGCGCCCCGGTCAGGTCGCCGGCGACCGCGGCGGCGTCGTCGGTACCGACGAGCAGGGTGTCGAACCGCTGGCCGGTGAGCCGCACCAGCACGGCCGGCTGCCCGCGGCGGACCGACACCAGCGACTTCCCGCCTCGCCGGCGCCACGTCCCGATGTGCCGGATGCCGGGGAGGCCGAGGCCGGGAGCGCGCAGCCCGCGGGTGGCGGCGAGGCCGTCGGGGAGGACCTCGACCGACGCCACGGCGGAGCGGGGCACCTCCAGGTCGCGCAGCAGGCCGAGCAGCTTCTCGCTCCGGGTGAGGGTGACGGAGAGGGTCTGCGGGGTGGTGGTCATCGTCGCCATGCGCCTATCATTCTCAATCGCGATACCAATGTCAATCATGAGAACGGTGAGCCATGGCGTCCGCGGACCTGCTGCTCCACCCGGTGCGGCTGCGCATCGTCCAGGCGTTCCTCGGGAACCGGACGCTGACCACCACCGACCTGCGCGGCGAGCTGTCCGACGTCCCGGCGGCCACGCTGTACCGGCACGTCGGGACCCTCGCCGACGCCGGCGTGCTGGCGGTGGTGGGGGAGCGGAAGGTGCGCGGCGCGGCCGAGCGCAGCTACCGGCTGGTGACCGAGGCGGCGTCCGTGGGCGAGGACGAGGCGGCGGCGATGACCGCCGAGGAGCACCGCCGGGCGTTCGGGACCTTCGTCGCCGCGCTCCTGGCCGACTTCGACCGCTACACCGCGTCGGCTGGCAGCAGGGGGCTCGACCCCGCCCGCGACGGCGTGGGCTACCGCCAGGTGGCGCTGTGGCTCACCGACGAGGAGTTCGGCGAGCTGGTCGCCGACCTGCGGACGGTCCTCTCCGCGCGCACCGAGCTGCCACCCGACGGCGCCCGCCGGCGGCGGATCGTCAGCCAGGTGTTCCTGCCGGGGTGATCCTCCGGGCCGGGACGGCGCCCCGGCGGGGGGTCACTCGGCCCGGCGCGCGGCGCGGGTGGCCTTCCGGTTGGCCCTGGCCAGGGTCTTGGCGGCCTTGCGGACCCGTCGCGGCTCGCGGTCGATCGTGCCGCGGGTCAGCAGGCCGACGCCGATGCCGAGCAGCCACACGTCCTTGGCCACGGCCAACCCGTCCTGCGTGGGGGCCAGGCTGCCCGGCTTCCGCATGCCCGGGGTGTTCAGGTAGAGCCCGAGCAGCCCGCCGGAGAAGGCGGTGAGCGCCGCGCCGGCGACCGCGGTGGGCACGAACGGTGCCAGCAGGAGGCCGCCGATCGCCATCTCGCCGTAGGCCAGGCCCTTGGCGAACTGCTGGGGCGGGACGTTCTTGAGGAACGGGTAGGTCCCGGCGGCGAAGCCGTGCAGCCCGGCCGCGGTGCCCTCGTCGGCGCCGCGCTTGCCGAGGCCGCTGTTGAGGATGAAAGCGCCGGCCGAGATCCGGGGACCGATCTCGGACAGGGTGATGGGCAGACGCATCGTGCACCTCGCTGGTCGGAGTCGGTGGTCCAGGGCTCGACGGAACTCTGGCCGACTCCGGCTGTGCCCACCACCCCGGGCGTCAACCGCCCGGGGTGGTCGGGCTCAGCGGCCGCCGCGGCGGGAGCGGCCGCTGAAGGTGCTGGCGGAGTGCGTCCCGGCGCGGGCGGCGAGCTCGGCGCGGGTGCGCGCCGGGCCGGCCGGGCGCCCGGAGCCGCCGCGGG
>NZ_JALPKP010000090.1:0-11190 GCF_051383635.1 Geodermatophilus sp. CPCC 205506
CGCGCCGGCCGCGTCCGCCCCGGAGGCCGCCCCGCCGGCCGCCCCGCAGGCCGCCGAGCTGCCGGCACCGGCGCCGGTGGAGCAGGCGCCCACGGAGCTGCAGACGCAGGCGCAGGAGACGGTCGACCCGGCGGCGACCGGGACCTCGTGGCCGCCGCTGCTCGCGGTCGCCGTCGGCGCCGTGGTCCTGTTCCTGGCCGGCGCCTGGGCCGGCCGTCGACTGCGCGCCCGCCCCTGACCGACCGCCGTCCGGATCGGCACCCGCGGTGCCGATGGAGAAGTCAGTCCACCGGCCCTGGAGTTCCCGTGTCCCTCGTCCGCCGTCCGCCGACCCTGCGGTCGCTCGCCGTGCTCGCCGCCGTCGCGACCGCCCTGCCCCTGCTGGGCGCCCCGCCCGCCCTGGCCGAGGACCCGGCCCGCGGGGACACCCTCGTCGGTGAGCTCGTGCAGGCCTGGCCCGAGCACACGGACGAGGACCCGGCCGAGGCCGCCGCCCTGGCCGCCGACGGTCCGCTCAGCTGGATCGAGACCGCGCCCGGCGAGGCCGTCCGGGTGCCGACCGACGACGTCGCGGACATCCCCGTCGGCGCGACCGTCGAGGTGACCGTCGGGGACGAGGTGACCGACGCCCCCGCGGCCGAGCAGGGCCTGGACCCGGCGCGCGAGGTGCTGTCGGCCGAGGTCGTGGAGCAGCCGGCCGCCCCGCCCGTCGCGCCGGCCGCCCCGCCGTTCACCAACCAGGTCACCGTGGTCCGCGTCCTGCCCGCCGGTGGCACGCCGGACGGCACCGCGACGGCCGACGTCGCCGCGCTGGTCGACGGACCCGTCGCCGACTTCTGGGAGCGGGAGACCAACGGGGCCGTCCGGCTCGGGGTCACCACCACCGTGACCGACTGGGTCAGCTCCACCAAGGGCTGCGACGACCCGTACCTGCTCTGGAACGACGTCGCCGGGAAGATCGGCTTCGCCCCGGCTCCGGGTCGCCACCTCCTGCTCTACGTCACCAGCACGCCGGCGCTGCCCGCGTGCTCCTACGGCCTGGCGCAGGTGGGCACCGGCCTGGGGGCCGGCGGGTTCCTCTACGTGCGCGCCGCCCGGACGTCGGTCCTCGCCCACGAGTTCGGGCACAACTTCGGTCTGGGCCACGCGTCGGGCCTGCAGTGCGACCGCAGCGTGGAGACGGGCACCTGCCGGACGGTGGCCTACCGCGACTACTACGACGTCATGGGCGTGTCCTGGGAGCAGGTCGGTTCGCTCAACGTCGCGCACGCCGACCGCCTGCGCGTCCTGCCCGGCTCGCCCCAGGCCTTCACCCCGGGTGGCCCGGCCGGCACGGTGACGATCGCCCCGGTGTCGCAGTCGACGGGGACCCGGGCGGTGACGCTGGCCCCGGGCGGGACCGACCCCACCTACTGGCTGGAGTACCGGCCCGCGGGCGGCCAGGACGCGTGGCTGGGCAGCGGCGCCAACTGGCACGGTCTCCAGGCGGGTGTGCTCGTGCGGCAGTCCCAGGGTGGCCGGGACACCTCCGTCCTGCTCGACCCGACGCCGTCGGCGAGCACGGGGTGGAACGGCGACATGCAGCAGGCCCTCCCGGTCGGGACGCCGGTCGTCCTGGCCGGCGGCCGCTTCACCGTGACAGTCCAGAGCGTGTCCGCGTCCGGCGCGGTCGTGCGCGTCGAGACGGGCACGTCGGCCACCCCGGCCACGCCGATCGACTCGCTCTACACCGCATCCGGTGGCGCCCAGGGCCCCCTCGGCGCACCGACCGGGGCCGAGACGTGCGGCGCCCGGAACGGGGGCTGCCTGCGACAGTTCCAGCACGGGGTCGTCTACTGGTCCCCGGCCACGGGTGCGCACTCGGTGATCGGTGCGGTCCACCAGAAGTGGGCGGCGCAGGGCTGGGAGTGGGGCCGGCTGGGCTACCCGGTCACCGACACGACCTGTGGCCTGGTGGCGGGCGGGTGCTTCCAGCACTTCGAGGGCGGATCCATCTTCTTCAGCCCGGCCGGCGGTGCCCGCGCCGTGGACGGGGTGATCCGCGACCGCTGGGCGGTGCTGGGCTGGGAGCGGGGCGTGCTCGGCTATCCCACGGGCGACGCCGCGTGCGGGACCCGGAACGGCGGCTGCCTGCAGCAGTTCCAGCACGGGGTCGTCTACTGGTCCCCGGCCACGGGTGCGCACTCGGTGATCGGTGCGGTCCACCAGAAGTGGGCGGCGCAGGGCTGGGAGTGGGGCCGGCTGGGCTACCCGGTCACCGACACGACCTGTGGCCTGGTGGCGGGCGGGTGCTTCCAGCACTTCGAGGGCGGATCCATCTACTTCAGCGTCGACACCGGGACCCACCAGGTCTGGGGCACCATCCGGGACCAGTGGGCGGCGCGGGGCTGGGAGTCAGGCCCGCTGGGGTACCCGCGGGCCGATCCCTCGTGCACCGCCCGCGGCTGCTCTCAGACCTTCCAGGGTGGAACCCTCGTCGGCACGCTCTGAGCGCAACGGGGGTGGGGAGCCCCGCTACTCGGCGTCGGCGATGGTGCAGATCACCGCGCCGCTGGTGACGGTCGCGCCGACCTCGGCCGACAGGCCGGTCACGGTGCCCGACTTGTGCGCGGCGATCGGCTGCTCCATCTTCATCGCCTCGAGGACGACGACGAGGTCACCGGCCTCGACGGAGGTGCCGTCCTCGACGGCGACCTTGACGATCGTGCCCTGCATCGGGCTGGTGAGGGCGTCGCCGGAGGCGGCCGACCCGCCGTGGCCGCCGCCCCGCTTGCGCGGCTTGGCCCCGCCCGCGGCCGCGGCCGGCCCGCCGGTGGCCAGGCCCGCGGGCAGCGACACCTCCAGTCGCCGTCCGCCGACCTCGACGACGACGGTCTGCCGCGGCTCCGGCTCGCCGTGCCCGGCCGGGGCGGCGGCGTAGGGGGCGACCTGGTTGTCCCACTCGGTCTCGATCCAGCGGGTGTGCACCGAGAACGGCTCGCTGGTGAAGGCCTCGTCCCGGACGACGGCGCGGTGGAACGGGACGACCGTCGGCATGCCCTCGACGACCAGCTCGTCCAGGGCCCGGCGGGCGCGCTGCAGCGCCTCGGTGCGGGTCGCACCGGTGACGATCAGCTTGGCCAGCATCGAGTCGAACGCGCCGGCGACCTCGCCGCCGGTCTCGACGCCGGAGTCCCAGCGCACCCCGGGGCCCTGCGGGATCTCCAGCCGGGTGACCGGGCCGGGGGCGGGCATGAAGTTCCGCCCGGCGTCCTCGGCGTTGATCCGGAACTCGATGCTGTGCCCGCGCGGCGCGGGGTCCTCGGTGATCTCCAGCGGCAGCCCGTCGGCGATCCGGAACTGCTGGCGGACCAGGTCGACGCCGCTGGTCTCCTCGGTGACCGGGTGCTCGACCTGCAGCCGGGTGTTCACCTCGAGGAAGGAGATGGAGCCGTCGACGCCGACCAGGTACTCGACGGTGCCGGCCCCGTGGTAGCCGGCCTCCGCGCAGATGGCCCGGGCCGAGGAGTGGATCCGCTCCCGCTGCTCGTCGGTGAGGAAGGGCGCGGGCGCCTCCTCCACCAGCTTCTGGTTGCGCCGCTGCAGGGAGCAGTCCCGCGTGCCGACGACCACGACGGTGCCGTGCGTGTCGGCGAGCACCTGGGCCTCGACGTGCCGCGGCTTGTCCAGGAACCGCTCGACGAAGCACTCGCCGCGGCCGAAGGCCGACACCGCCTCGCGGACGGCGGAGTCGAACAGCTCCGGGATCTCCTCCTTGGTGCGGGCCACCTTCAGCCCGCGGCCCCCGCCGCCGAACGCCGCCTTGATCGCGACCGGCAGGCCGTGCTCCTCGGCGAAGGCGAGCACCTCGTCGGCGCCGGACACGGGGTCCTTGGTACCGGGAACCAGCGGGGCGCCGGCCTTCATCGCGATGTGCCGGGCCTGCACCTTGTCGCCCAGGGCGATGATCGCCTCGGGGGAGGGGCCGATCCAGGTGAGCCCGGCGTCGATGACCGCGCGGGCGAAGTCGGCGTTCTCGGAGAGGAAGCCGTAGCCGGGGTGGACGGCGTCGGCGCCGGACTTCTCCGCCGCGGCGAGGATCTTGTCGATCACCAGGTAGGAGTCGCCCGGCGTCGTCCCCCCGAGGGCGAAGGCCTCGTCAGCGGCCCGGACGTGCAGGCCGTCCCGGTCGGGCTCCGCGTAGACCGCGACGCTGGTCAGTCCGGCGTCCCTGCAGGCGCGGGCGACCCGCACGGCGATCTCGCCGCGGTTGGCGATCAGGACCTTCTGCACCAGGGTGCTCCCTCCGAGTTGACCCGGTCGGACTGTAGCCACCGCGGCGACGGCGACACGCGCGCAGGTGGGCCTCCGGGGGAGCGCCGGAGCACGCGCGACGGGGACACACATCCCCTACCCTGCGGCGATGACCTCCGGAGCGGCCCAGGAACGCCGACCCGACCCGGACACGCGCGCCCTCAACGCCTCGTTCGACGAGCGGCCCGACGAGTACGACGACCTGCGGGCCGCCGGGCACATGGCCCGGCGTCGCGTCGAGTACTTCACCGGCGTGCTCGACGAGGTGCCCGGGACGGTGCTCGAGGTCGGCTGCGGAACCGGGACGCTGCTGCGGGAGCTGGCGGCCCGCCGTCCCGACCGGACGTTCGTGGGCGTCGAGCCGCTGCCCAACTACGTGGACTTCGCCCGGCGGCGGGCGGAGGAGGCAGGGCTGGCCAACGTCCGCTTCGAGGTCGGCACGGGGGAGACCCTCGGGCAGGTGGTGCCGGCCGGGTCCGCCGGCCTGGTGGTCAGCGTGGACGCGCTGCACCACGTGACGGACCTGGACCGGGTGGTCGCCGAGGTGCGGGCCGTGAGCGCCCCGACGGCGCGGTGGCGGGCCATGGAGCCCAACCGGGTGCACCCGTACGTGTGGGCGTACCACGTGCTCACCCCGGGCGAGCGCACCTTCGCCGTCCGGGACTTCCTCCGTCGGGCCGGGGACGCGGGCTGGCGGCTGGTCGGCTCGACCACGCTCTTCCTCTACCCCAGCGGCGTGCGCCGCGTGCCGGCCTGGGCCGAGCAGCTCGAGCGCCGGCTGGAGGGCCTGCGGCCGGTGGCCGGGGCGGTCGTCCTCGACCTCGCCGTCGAGGGGGTCAGCGGCGCCAGAGGTCGGTGACCGCCAGGCCGCGCTTGGCCAGCTGGCTGCGCAGGGTCGACAGCGACAGACCGACCACCGCCGCGGGGTCGCCGTCCACCCGGCGGACGAACGGGGCGCCCAGCCCGTCGAGGGTGAAGGCCCCCGCCACCGCCAGCGGCTCGCCGGTGGCCAGATAGGCCTCGATCTCCTGCGGCGTCGGGGTGGCGAAGTGCACCACGGTGGAGACGACGGCGACGTCGCGGGCCACCACCCGGCCGTCCTGGACGTCGAAGAGCGCCTGGCCGGTGTGCAGCACGCCGCTGCGCCCGCTCATCCGCTGCCACCGGTCGCGGGCGTCCTTCACGTCGGCCGGCTTCCCCATGGCCTGCCCGCGGAACTCCAGCAGCGAATCGGCGCCGACGACGAGCGCGTCGGTCTCCTTCCCCGCGACCGCGCCGGCCTTTGCGGCGGCCAGCAGCGCGACCCGCTCACCGACCCGCGGCGCCCGGACGGCGGTCTCGTCGACGTCGCTGACCACGACCTCGGGCGCCAGGCCGGCCTGGCGCAGCAGCGTCAGCCGCGCCGGGGACGCCGACGCGAGCACCAGCCGACGATCCACGCTCATGAGAACCTCCCGGAGGCGCGCCAGCCGCCGGGGCCGGGGCGCAGTGGTGTGCGGTGCGCGTCGCCGGCCGAGGCCCACGCGCCCACCGGGGTGGGGCGGCGGCCGGGACGGCGTTGGGACTGGGCGGCGACGACGACGGTCAGGGCGGCGAGCTCCTCGGCGGTGGGCTCGCCCCGGACGACCCGCAGTAGCGGGCGCCGCGGCTCGGACTCGGGCTCGGCCATCAGAGCGGGATGTTCCCGTGCTTCTTGGGCGGCAGCGTCTGGCGCTTGTTGGCCAGCAGGCGCAGGGCGCGGGTCACCTGCACCCGCGTGTGCGAGGGCAGGAGCACCTGGTCCACATACCCACGGTCCGCGGCGATGTACGGGCTCAGCAGCGCGTCCTCGTACTCGGTGATCAGCTCGGCGCGGCGGGCGTCGGAGTCGTCGGCCTCGGCGAGCTCCCGCCGGTAGAGGATGTTCACCGCGCCCTGGGCGCCCATGACGGCGATCTGCGCGGTGGGCCAGGCCAGGTTGAGGTCGGCGCCGAGGTGCTTGGAGCCCATGACGTCGTAGGCGCCGCCGTAGGCCTTGCGGGTGATGACGGTGATCTTGGGGACGGTCGCCTCGGCGTAGGCGTAGATCAGCTTGGCGCCGCGGCGGATGATCCCCTCCCACTCCTGCGAGGTGCCCGGCAGGAAGCCGGGGACGTCGACGAAGGTCAGCACTGGGACGTTGAACGCGTCGCAGGTGCGGACGAACCGGGCGGCCTTCTCGCTGGCGTCGATGTCCAGCGTGCCGGCGAACTGGGTGGGCTGGTTGGCCACCACGCCGACCGGCCGGCCCTCGACCCGGCCGAAGCCGACGACGATGTTCGGCGCGAACAGCGCCTGCACCTCGAGGAACTCGCCGTCGTCGAGGACGTGGGTGATCACGGTGTGCATGTCGTAAGGCGTGTTCGGCGAGTCGGGGATGAACGTGTCGAGCTCGAGGTCGGCCTCGGTCACGCCGTCGGGGACGGAGACGTCGACCGACGGCACCTCGGCGACCGGGAGCGGGTCGAGGTTGTTGCTGGGCAGGTAGGACAGCAGCGCCTTGACGTAGTCCAGCGCGTCGGCCTCGTCCTCGGCCAGGTAGTGCGCGACGCCGGACTTGGTGTTGTGCGTTCGGGCGCCGCCGAGCTCCTCGAGGGTGACGTCCTCGCCGGTGACGGTCTTCACGACGTCCGGGCCGGTGATGAACATCTGGCTGCTCTTGTCGACCATGACGACGAAGTCGGTGAGCGCGGGGGAGTAGACGTGCCCGCCCGCCGCGGCGCCCATGACGAGCGAGATCTGCGGGATGACGCCGGAGGCGTGCACGTTGCGCCGGAAGATCTCCGCGTACAGGCCGAGGGCGACCACGCCCTCCTGGATGCGGGCGCCGCCGCCCTCGTTGATGCCGATGACGGGGCAGCCGTTGCGCATGGCCAGGTCGAGGACCTTGACGATCTTCTCGCCGTAGACCTCGCCGAGGCTGCCGCCGAACACGGTGACGTCCTGGGAGAACACGCAGACCGGGCGGCCGTCGACGGTGCCGTAGCCGGTGACCACGCCGTCGCCGAAGGGCCGCTTGGCGTCCATCCCGAAGTTCGTCGAGCGGTGCCGGGCGAACTCGTCGAGCTCGGTGAACGAGCCCGGGTCCAGCAGCGCCTCGATCCGCTCGCGGGCGGTCATCTTGCCCGCGGCGTGCTGCTTCTCGACCGCGCGGGCCGACCCCGCGTGCGTGGCCTCCTCGACCCGCCGGCCGAACTCGGCCAGCTTCCCCGCGGTCGTGTGGATGTCGATGTCGCCGGGGACGTGCTCCCCGGCGCCCTCCAGTTCAGCCGCACTCACGCGTCCTCCTCGCTGGCGCTCGTCGGCCACGTCCGTGGCGCTGCTGTGCCCGTGCGTGAGCTCGCCAGCACGCTCACGGGTTCCGTAGCGTAGGGGAGTGGATTTCGCCTCGCCGTCCCGCTCGGCGGACCCCCACCGCCGCCCGCTGGACGGCGGGGCACTCGCGGCCGCGCTGACCTCGGACAGCGCCCTGTGGCGGTCGGTCCGGGTGGTCGACGAGGTCGGCTCGACCAACGCCGACCTGCTCGCCGCCGCGGCCGACGACGCCCCCGAGGGCACGGTGCTGGTCGCCGAGTACCAGGCGTCCGGCCGCGGGCGCCTGGACCGCACCTGGGTCTCGCCTCCGGGCGCCGGTCTCACCGTCTCCCTGCTGCTCCGTCCCGACGTGCCCGTCGCGCGGCGGGGGTGGCTGCCGCTGCTGGCCGGCGTCGCGCTGGCCGAGGCGGTGGGGGAGGTGCCCGGCGTGCGGGCCTCGCTCAAGTGGCCCAACGACCTGCTGGACGCCGGCGGCGCGAAGCTCGCCGGGATCCTCGCCGAGGTGGGCTCGGGCGCCGTGGTCGTCGGCGTGGGCCTCAACGTGTCGACGACGGTCGGCGAGCTGCCCCCGGGCGGCACCTCGCTCGCGTTGGCGGCCGGCCGTCCGGTGGACCGCGCGGCGGTCCTGCTGGCGTTCCTGCGCGGCCTCGAGCGCCGCTACCTGCCGTGGGTGGCCGCCCTGGGTGACCCGGTGGGCACGGGCCTGGCCCACGACTACCTGGCCTGGTCCTCGACGGTCGGGGCCACGGTCGCGGTGGCGCTGCCCGACGGGTCGGTCCTGGAGGGGGTCGCCGAGTCGGTCGACTGGGACGGCCGGCTCGTCGTCCGAACGGCGCAGGGTCCGGTCGAGCTGGCCAGCGGTGACGTGCGACACGTCCGGACACGGGCGCGGGAGCGCTGATCCCGGGCCCCCGCTGCGTCATCCTGTCGCGGTGCCCTACCCGGACAAGCTGCTGGCGGCCGACGAAGAGGTCGTCCGGCACCTGAACCCGCACTGGCTGACCCTCTTCGGCCCGGTCGTGGCCTTCCTGCTGATCGTCGGCGGGGCCTCCTTCGGCGCCGCGATGGTGCCCGACGGCCGCCAGCAGGGCGTCGTCCGCATGGTGATCACGGGGGTCGCCCTCGCGCTGCTCGTGGTGTTCGTGCTGGCGCCGGTGCTGCGGTGGCGCACCACCCACTACGTCATCACCACGCACCGGCTGCTGTTCCGGGAGGGCGTCCTCGCCCGGCACGGCCGGGACATCGGGCTGTCCCGGATCACCGACGTCTCCTACCGCCAGACGCTGTGGGAGCGGCTGATCAGCTCCGGCACCCTGACCATCGAGTCCGCTGGCGACGGCAGCGCCACGGTGCTCAAGCAGATCCCCGACAGCGACGGCGTCCAGCAGCTGCTCAACCACATGATCGAAGAGGACGCCGACCGCCGGGCCCAGGAGAACGCCGGGTACATCCGCGGCGACGGCTACGGCAGCGCGCACCCCACTGCCCTGCTCTGACTCCGTGATGTGACGGTTCCGTCACGGCGCGCCTCGGCGGTTCTGTCGGTACCCCGACCTACCTTCGGCGGCCATGCGGCTGCTGCACACCTCGGACTGGCACATCGGCCGCTCGCTGCACGGCGCCGACCTGCTCCGCGAGCAGGAGGCGGTGCTCTCCGGCCTGGCCGACGTCGTGGGAGCCGAGTCGGTCGACGTGGTGGTCGTCGCCGGTGACGTCTACGACCGCGCGGTGCCCTCGGCGGACGCGACCGCCGTCCTCGACCGGGTGCTGATGCGCCTGCGCACCGCCGGCGCAACCGTCGTCCTGACCCCGGGCAACCACGACTCGGCCCGCCGGCTGTCGTTCGGCGCCGGGCTCATGGCCACGTCCGGCGTGCACGTGCGGGCGGCGACCGGCCGGCTGGACGAGCCGGTGCTGCTGGGCGACGAGCACGGGGACGTCGCCGTCTACGGGCTGCCCTACCTGGAGCCGGAGATCGCGCGGCACGAGCTGGGGATGCCGGGCGCGCGCAGCCACGAGGCGGTGCTGGCCGAGGCGATGGACCGGGTGCGCGCCGACCTCTTCCTGCGGCCCGGCACGCGGTCGGTCGTGCTGGCGCACGCCTTCGTCGGCGGCGGGGTGGCCAGCGAGAGCGAGCGCGACATCTGTGTCGGCGGGGTGGACCTGGTGCCCGCCGCGGTGTTCGACGGCGTCGACTACGTCGCGCTGGGGCACCTGCACCGGCCGCAGACGCTCACCCCGCGGCTGCGCTACAGCGGCTCGCCGCTGGCCTACTCCTTCGGCGAGGCCGGCCAGGAGAAGCAGGCGTGGCTGGTCGACCTCGACGCCGCCGGGCTGGCCGGGGTCCGGGCCGTCCCGCTGCCCACCCCGCGTCCGCTCACCGTGCTCACCGGCACCCTCGCCGAGCTGCTCGCCGACCCCGCGCACGCGGCGGTCGAGGAGCACTTCGTCTCCGCCCGCCTGACCGACGCCGTCCGCCCGGCCGACCCGATGCGCCGGCTGCAGGTCCGCTTCCCGCACTGCGTGCACCTGGAGTGGACTGGCGGCGACGCGAACCGGGACGGGCGCAGCTACCAGGAGCGGCTGCGCGGCCGCAGCGACATCGAGGTCACCGGCGAGTTCGTCGCCCACGTCCGCGGCGGCGTGGGGGTCACCGCGGCCGAGCGGGAGCTCCTCGGCCGGGCGCTGGGGGCCGCCGCCCGCGAGGAGGCCGCCCTGTGAGGCTGCACTCGCTCTCGCTCACCGCGTTCGGGCCGTTCGCCGGCACCGAGACCGTCGACGTCGACGACGTCGCTCGCGACGGGCTGTTCCTGCTCTGGGGCCCCACCGGCGCCGGCAAGACGACGCTGCTGGACGCCGTGGTCTTCGCGCTCTACGGCACCGTCCCCGGCGCGCGCGGCGAGGAGAAGCGGCTGCGCAGCGACCACGCCGACGCCGCCACCCGCACCGAGGTCTCCTGCGAGCTGACCCTCGCCGGTGAGCGCCTCCTGCTGGTGCGCCGGCCGGAGCAGGCCCGCCCGAAGAAGCGGGGCGCCGGTGAGACCACCGAGCAGGCCCGGCTCACCGTGCAGCGCTGGGAGGGCGCGGTCTGGGAACCGGTCAGCACGCGGATCGACGAGGGGTCGGAGTACCTGCGGGTGCGGCTGGGCCTCTCCGCGGAGCAGTTCTGCCAGGTGGTGCTGCTCCCGCAGGGCGACTTCGCGCGCTTCCTGCGCGCCGAGCCGGAGGACCGCGCCCGGCTGCTGCGCACCCTGTTCGACGTGGGCCGGTTCGCCCGCGCGGAGGAGTGGCTGGCCGCCGAGCGCCGCACCGCCGAGGAGTCGCTGCGCGCCGACCGGCACCGGATCAGCACGCTGCTGCACCGCGTGGCCCAGATCGCCGACGTGGAGGTGCCCGAGGAGCTGGCGCCCGAGCTGGTCGGTGCCCGTCCCGGGACGAGCGTCGGCGCGTGGGTGGCGTCGGTGCGGGCGCGCGCCGCGGCCGACCTCACCGGGGCCGAGGCCGCCGCCGCGGACGCCGCCGCGCGGAGCGCCCGGGTCGACGCCGAGCTGGCCGCGGCCCGCG
>NZ_JALPKP010000091.1:0-11056 GCF_051383635.1 Geodermatophilus sp. CPCC 205506
CGCAGCGCGTCGGCCACCGCCTCGTCGGCGTCCCGGCGCCAGCGGGGCTCGCGCCACGGCACCGGCGGCGGGGCGTCCGCGGCCTCGATCAGCTGCCCCCGGCCGGCCGCGTCCGCCACGGCGTCGGCGGCGGTCGCGCGCGGATCGCCCCGCCCCCAGCGCAGCCGGGTCCGGGTCAGGGCGACCTGGACGGCCTCCTCGGCGCCGTCGGGGTCACCGGTCAGCCGCAGGGCGGAGGCCAGCAGCGCGCTCCGCTCGTCGAGGGCGAACCGGCGGAACGCCGCGTCGACGTCCTCCCGCATGCCGGTCCTCCGTGGGGTGCGCTCCTGCTGGCCGCGCTCAGTCTCCCGCCGCGACCGGCACCGGGGGGAACGCGGCGTCGATGCGGGCGCTGCGCTCGGCGGCCCGGTCCCGGAACTCCCCGTGGGTGACCACGTAGAGCTCGCCGGCGCGCACGGCGTCGACGACCCGCGTCCCGACCTCCTCCGGCTCGATGAACCGCAGCCGGCCGGCCTCGGCGAGGTCGACGTCGTAGAGGCCGGAGGGCCCCGTCGCCGGCCGGGTCCGGAGGCTGGCCTTGATGTTGCTGTGCACCGCGCCCGGCAGCAGGGCGGTGACGCCGACCCGCGAGCCGGCCTCGGCCAGCTCGGCGGCCAGCACCTCGCTGATGCCGAGCACGGCGGCCTTGCTGGCGACGTAGGGGGCGACGTTCGGCGGCGTCACCAGCACCGACATCGAGGAGGTGTTGACGATGTGGCCCCAGTCGGCGTTGCGCTCCAGCACCGGCAGGAACGCCTGGATGCCGTGCACGACCCCGTAGAGGTTGACGTCGAGCACCCACCGCCAGTCGTCGAGACCCAGCCGCGCCACCGGTCCGAACGGGCCGACGCCGGCGTTGTTGCAGACGACGTGCACCTCGCCGAACTCGGCCACGGCTCGGTCGGCCAGGGCGGCGACGCTGTCGGGGTCGGTGACGTCGGTGCGGACGCCGAGCACGCCCAGCTCCCGCGCGGTCGCGGCCAGCGCGGCCTCGTCGACGTCGGCGATCACGACCGAGCACCCGGCGTCGAGGAAGGCCCGGGCCAGGCCCTTCCCGATGCCGGAGGCGCCTCCGGTCACCACGGCCGTCGTGCCGGGGAACTCCACGGTGCGGGACACGCATCTCCTCCAGGTGGGTGGCATCAGGTGAACTGGTAGCGCTTGAGCTTGCGGTAGACGGTGGCGCGCGAGATGCCCAGCCGCTGCGCCACCGCCGCCCGGTCGCCGCCGGTCTCGCGCAGCGCCGCCAGCAGCGCCTGGCGCTCCAGCCGCTCCATCTCGCCCAGCGGCCGGCCGGCGGGCCCGCCGCGGTGGTGGGCGGGGAGGTCCTCCGGCCCGATCTCCGGCCCGGTGGCGCGCAGCCGCGCGGTGGACAGCACCTGCAGCAGCTGGCGGACGTTGCCCGGCCAGTCGCCGGCGGCCAGCGCCGCCTCGGCCCGGGCGGACAGCGTGACCGGTCCGCCGTCGCGCTCCGCGAGGTCGGCGAGCAGGTCGCGGCACAGCGCCGGCACCTCGCCACGGCGTTCGCGCAGGGGGAGCACGGTCAGCACCACCGGGAAGCTCTCCCGCAGCAGCGCGGGCACGTCGCCGGGGTCGCCGGCGGCGGTGCCCGCCACCGGGCCGCGGGCACCGGCCAGCAGGTCGGCGACCGGGCGGACCAGCGCGGCGGGGAGATCGGGGAGGGAGCCGAGCAGCACCGGGGCGGGCCGGTCCTGCAGGGCGGCGGCCAGCGTGCGCAGCCACGGCTCCGGATCGAGCCGGGCCAGGGCGCACTCCAGCTCCACCGGCTCGCCGGCGGCGCGCAGGGCGGCGCGGGCGGTGTGCCGCTTGCCGGTGCCGCGCTCGCCGGTGAGCAGCGCGGGGGTGCCGGCCGCCAGCGCCCGGGCCAGCAGCGCGCCGATGTCCGCCGGGGGCCGCTGCGGCGGGAGGTCGGTGCGCCCCGGGTCGACCGGCTCGAGGACGAGGACGGCGGCGTACTCGCCGCGCGGCTGCTCGACCGGGGTCACCGTGATCGTCACCGCGACGCCCGAGCCGAGCCGCCGGCGCAGGGTGCGGCCGGCCCGGCCGGTCTCCTCCGCGATCCGGCGGAGCAGCTCCTCGTCGGCCTCGTGCACCAGCTCGCGGGCGCGGGTGCTGACCACGCACAGCTGCGAGGTCACCCCCACCACCGCGGCCCGCGACCGGCGGGACACCCGGGAGTAGGCCTCGAAGAACTCCCGCTCGCCGTCGCTGCGGCTGGCCAGCAGCTGGCCCTCGATCGACCGGCCGAGCTCCACGACCAGCGGCAGGACGGCGGCCGAGGCGTGCTCCCGGCGCGAGTGCACGCCCAGGGTGCCGACGTAGCGCCGGGTCGCGGGGTCGCGGATGACCACGCCGGTCGTCGTGAGGCCCTCGCTGTCGGTGCGCAGGTGCTCGGTGCCCGAGACGAGGAAGGGCCGCTGCTCCTCGTGCGCGCAGCCCAGGCCGTTGGTGCCGATGACGTCCTCGGCGAAGCAGGTGCCCGGCGGCAGGTGCATCTCCAGCAGCCGCCCCGGCGGCGGCTCGTCGCCGACGACGGTGGTGAGCAGCCGGCAGGCGCGGTCGGTGAGGAAGCCCCACGAGCCCAGGTCGGAGATCTGGTCGCGCAGCCGGTCCATGATCGGCTGGGCGACCGCGGCCAGCCGGGTGCCCGGTGTGGACTCCTCGTCGACCGGGAAGCGGGTGTCCTCCGGGTCGACGCCGGCCAGCAGCGAGCGCCGCCAGGAGCGCACGATCTCCGGGCGCACCCCGGGGACGGCGGCCGGGTCGACGGTGAACGGGTCGCGCGCCAGCACGTCGGCCTTGGCGGCGCGGACGGCGTCCCACTCCGCGGGGGTCCGCGGCACCCGCGGGCCCGCGGCGGAGGAGGACGCCGTCGTCACGCGGCCCCGGTTCGATGGCGTGACTCCGCGCCTCGGTCGGCTCCTCGCTCGTTCCTCACTGCGATGCTCCCGAGGCTGTCGTCACGCGGCCAGGCGGACCGGCGCGCCGCGCAGGCCGCGGGCCTTCGGCATGACCTCGCGGGAGAACAGCTCCAGGCTGGCGCGGGCCTCGTCGTAGGGCATGCCGCCGAAGCAGGGCGCCACCACCAGCTCGTAGTCGCCGAGGACGTCGCGGATCGCCTCGATCTGGCCGAGGATGCGCTCCGGGTTGCCCCACAGCGCGGTCGCGGCGTAGTCGGTGGCGGCCTTCTCCAGGCCGATCTCGCGGAAGTACGCCGCGCTCTCGGCGTAGCGCTCGTGGCCCTTGGTGGTCGCGAAGTGCTCGCCGGCCATCTCGTAGTGGTCCACGTTGGACATGAAGAAGCGGTTGACGTACCGGAAGTGGCGCTCGCGGGCCAGCTCGTCGTCCTCGTGGCAGTACATGTTCACGTTGAGCGAGATGGGCGGGGCGACCCGGCCGTGCTCGGCCTCGAACAGCTCCCGGTAGCGGGTGAAGTTGGGCATGAGCGCGGGCACCGGCCGGACGATGAACGACATCATCTGGGCCTCCAGCTTGGCCGCCATCACCAGCGAGTCCGGCGATCCGGCGACGACGTACCGGCGGCCGCGGAAGGTGGCCCGGGGCCGGGGGCGCAGCTCGGCGCGCGGCTGGGGGTAGAAGGGCCCGTCGCCCTCGATGACGCCGGTCTCCAGCGCCTCGAAGATCATCGGGGCGGCCTCGTCGAAGCGGTCGCGGGTCTCGTCCAGCGGGATCCGGAAGGGCACGTACTCGCGGCGGGAGAGCCCGCGCCCCAGGCCGAGCAGCAGTCGCCCGCCGGAGAGCGTGTCGAGCATCAGTGCCTTCTCGGCCACCCGCACCGGGTCGTTCCAGGGCACGATCACCGCGCCCGTGCCCAGCTTGATCTGCCGGGTGCGCCCGGCGACGTGCGCCAGCACGAGCAGGTTGTCGGGGCACAGCGAGTAGTCCTCGAAGTGGTGCTCCACGGCCCAGACGCTGTCGTACCCGAGCGCCTCGGCCCGGACGGCGAGGTCGACCTCGCCGGCGTACATCTCCTGGTCGGTGAGCTCCGGGTCGAGCTTCCCGAAGCCGAGGTTGATGCCGATGCCGAGCTCCACTGCGCCGCCTCCAGGTCCGTACGTGGGTCGTCTCCGCAGCACGGTAGGTGACCTGCGGCGGCGCGCCGTCTCATTCTGAGACCGGCGTCTCCTCCAGCACACCCGGGTTCATGATCCCGAGCGGGTCGACCGCCGCGCGGACCCGCCGGGTCAGGTCCAGGACGTCGGCACCCAGCTGCTCGGCGAGGACGTGCCGCTTGGCGCGACCGACGCCGTGCTCGCCGGTGACGGTGCCGCCGGCCGCGATCGCGGCGCGGAGGATGGCGGTGAACGCCGCGTCGGCCCGCCGCCGGGAGTCCGCGTCGCCGGCCTCGTAGCGGATCGCCGGGTGCAGGTTCCCGTCGCCGGCGTGGGCGAAGACGGGGATCTCGACGTCGTGCTCGGCGGCGATCGCCTGGATCCGCTCGAGGACGCCGGGCAGCCGGTCGACCGGCACGCAGACGTCCTCCGGCAGCAGCGGGCCGCGGGCGTCGAGCGCCGGGCCGGTCGCCCGGCGCGCCTCGAGGAACGCCTCACCCTCCGCCGGGTCGTCGGTGGCGAGCACGTCGCGGGCCCCGGCGTCGCGGCAGCAGCCGGTCATGAACTCCAGGTCGGCGGCGCGGGCCGGGCCCGGGGCGTCGGACTGCGCGATGAGCAGCGCGCCGGCCGTCCGGTCCAGCCCCATCGGGCGGAAGTCCTCGACGGCGTTCACCGCGGCCCGGTCGAGCAGCTCCAGCATCGACGGGCGCACCCGGGCGCCGATGGCGATGACGGCCCGCCCGGCGTCCTGCGGGGTGTCGAACCAGGCGACGAGGGTGGCGGCCGGCTGCTGCGCGGGCACCAGCCGCAGCACCGCCCGGGTGACGACGCCGAGGGTGCCCTCGCTCCCCACGAACAGGCGCAGCAGCGGGAGCCCGGCGACGTCCTTGACCGTCCGGCCGCCGAGGGTGACCAGCCGCCCGTCGGGGAGGACGACGTCCAGCCCCATCACGTAGTCGCTGGTGACGCCGTACTTCACGCAGCAGATGCCGCCGGCGTCGGTGGCGACGTTCCCGCCGATGGAGGAGATCCGGAACGACCCCGGGTCCGGCGGGTACCAGAGCCCGTGCGCCGCGGCGGCGTCCTTGACCGCGACGTTGAGGGCGCCGGGCTCGGCGACCGCCGTCCGCGTGACCGGGTCGATCTCGACGGCGGTCATCCGCTCGGTGCTCACCACCAGGCAGCCGTCGACCGCCGTGGCACCGCCGGCCAGGCCGGTCCCCGCGCCGCGCGGCACGACCGGCACCCGGTGCGCGGTCGCCCAGCGCAGCGCCGTCTGCACGTGCGCGGCCGTCCCGGCGCGGACGACGGCGGCCGGCCGGCCGGCCGCCGTGGCGCGGGTCCAGTCGTGCCGGTACTTCTCGGTGCGCGCGGGGTCGGTGACGACGACGTCCGCGGGCAGGGACTCGACGAGCTGGCGCAGCGCGGCGTCGTCCATGCCCGCAGCCAACCACCCGGAGCGGCCCCCGCTCAGCTGATGGGCTGACACCCCCGCGGCTCCGGCTCCGGGCGGCCGGAGATGCTGCCGTCGGCAGTGTCGGCCTGGCTCCGCCGGGCCTCGCCGCCGCAGGACGTGTCGTCCGGCTCGGTGCATGCGTCCTCTGTTCGCGCGCCGTCCATGCGGGTGTCGTCGTCCATGAGCGCACCACGCAGATCGGCACGCGTGAGGTCCGCGCCCCGGAGATCGGCGCCTCGCAGGTCGGCGTTGCGCAGGTCGGCGTCGGGCAGCGTCGCGTCGGCCAAGCAGGCGCACCTGAGGTCGGCGTAGTAGAGGTAGGCGACCCGCATCCGCGCTCCGCGCAGGTCCGCCCGTACCAGGGATGCGCTCCCCAGGTGGGCGAACTGCAGGTTGCTGGCTGACAGGTCGACGTCGTTCAACAGGGCGAGTGCGAGGACCTTTCCCCGCAGGTGGATGCCCTGGAGGCTGTACGGGCCCTCGATCGGGTCACCGTCGCCGTCGCGTGGCGGGCTGAAGCCGGTGAGGTCGTGCTCGGTGGCCATCTGCAACCGGAAGTCGCGCTGCTCGTCGCTGACCTCCAAGGCGAGCTGGAAGCCGAAGAGCAGGACGCCGACCACCGCCCCGCCCAGGACGGCGATCGCCAAGTTGGTGGCGTTGACCGCGTGCGGCGGCCGATCACTGTCCTTGTGTCGGATGTAGAGGACCGTGGCCAGGCCGCCCAGGAGGAGGGAGAGGGCGAGCGCCGCGAGTGCCACCGTGCGGTCGGCAGTGGACGGCAGGAACAGCGTGACCAGCACGGCGACGACTACGAAGGTCACCAAGGTCGTGGCGGCCACAACCAGCGTCACGTGTGCGCGAGCCCAGGCCATGCCCCACCTGCCGACGTCGGGTGTGCGAAGGCGGGCAACACACCATGGCGGGCGTCACGGGAATGTCACCGGACGAGAACGACGGCGTCGATCTCCACCGCGATGCCGAAGGGGAGCTCGGCCATGCCCACCGCCGACCGGGCGCCGCGCCCGGCGTCGCCCAGGACGTCGGTGAGCAGGTCGGAGCAGCCGTCGACGACGGCGGGGATGTGCGTGAACCCGGGCGCGCAGTTGACCATCCCGAACAGCTTCACCACCTGGCGGACCCGGTCCAGGTCGCCGAGCTCGGCGCGCAGCCGGGCGAGCAGCTGCAGGCCGACCAGTCGCGCCGCCTCCCGCCCGGTCCCCGGGTCCAGCCCGCCCTCGCCCACCTTGCCGGTGAGCATGGTGCCGTCGGGGCGCACCGGGCCCAGGCCGGAGAGGTACAGCAGGTCGCCGGCGCGGACGGCGGGCGCGTAGTTGGCGCGCGGGCTCGAGGGCTCGGGCAGCTCGATGCCCAGTTCGGAGAGTCGTTCCTCGACGGTCATCGTCGGACCCTGCCGCCTCGGTGGGCTCCCCGGGAAGCCCCGTTGGGCCGACTGCCGCGATCCGGCCGACTACGGCCTGCGACGCCGCGCGCCCGACCTGCGGATTCCTCCGGTGCCGACGGTTCCGGCGGCTCGTGGCCGACGCCTAGCGTGCGCGTCGGCCACCGTGCCTGTGAAGGGAGTCACATGAGGACGATGCGCAGGACCGCCGTGGGGGTCACGGCGTTCGCACTGGTCACCGCGCCCGCCGCCGTCGCGCAGGCGGCCGGGGAGGAACACCCGGGCGACGGGGGCATCGCCACCGTGGCGACCGGCCTGTCCGGGCCGCGCCAGCTCAACCAGTACGAGGACGGCGCGCTGATCGTCGCCGAGTCCGACTCCGGGGAGGTGTCGTCGGTCGACCCGTGGACCGGGGAGGTCGAGACCCTGGTCGACGGCCTGGTGAACCCGCAGGGAGTCGCCTACCGGGACGGCCTCATCTACATCGCGGTCGGCGAGGCCGGGCCGCCGGAGGAGGGCGTCGCACTCCCGGCCGAGCCGCCGGAGGTGGGCGAGGGCGGTCCCGGCCTGATCGTGGCCGACACCGACGGCGACATCCTGCACAGGGTGGACACGCTCGCCTACGAGCTCGAGAACAACCCCGACGGCCAGGTGCAGTTCGTCGACGGGGCGCCGGTGGACTCGCTGTCCAACCCGTTCTCGGTGCTGGCGCAGGACGACCGCCTCCTGGTCGCCGACGCCGGCGCGAACACCGTCCTGGCGATCGACCGGCACGACGGTGAGATCAGCGAGTTCTTCGTGCCGCCGGTGGTCGACGACGTCCCCGGCTGCGAGGGCGCGGAGAACAACCCCGGCACGACCGGCTGCGACCCGGTGCCCACCGGCGTCGTGGAGGGCCCGGACGGGCTCATCTACGTGAGCACGCTGGGTGCCGAGGTTCCCGGCGCCTCGCGGGTGTTCGTCCTGACCCCCTGGGGCGAGGTCGTGGACGTGATCGAGGACCTGCACGGGGCCGCGGGCGTCGAGGTCGACCGGCACGGCACGGTCTACGTGTCCGAGCTGCTCGAGGGCGCCCCCGAGGGTGAGGGGCCGCCGCCGGCGGACTTCGACCCGGCCGCGGTGGGCCAGGTCGTGCGGATCGACGAGGACGGCCGCACCTACGCCCAGGTCACCATGCCCACCGGCCTGGTGCGGTCGGACGGCGAGCTGTACGCCTCGGCGTGGAGCGTCGCGGGTCTCCTCATGCTGGACCACCCCGGTGAGGTCGTCCGGATCGGGGACGACGCCTTCACCGACTGACCGCTCCACCGGACAGGGGACGTCGGCCCGCGGGCCGGCGTCCCCTGTCGCGTCCGGCGCGGCTACCCGGCCAGGGCGTCCCCGAGGAAGCCGCTGACCGCGCCGAGGGTGGCGGGCGTCTCGAAGGCCGGGTCCTCGTGGTTGGCCCCGCCGAGCAGGTGGAACGACGTCGCCACCCCGGCCGCCCGCAGCGCCTCGACCAGCCGCCGGCTGTGCGTCGAGGGCACCAGCCCGTCGGCGTCGCCGTGCAGCACGAGGAACGGCGGGGCCCCCGCGTGCACGTGGGTCAGCGGGCTGGCCTCGCGGGCGCGACCGGGGTCGTCGGCGGTGTCCTGGAGGCCGAGCAGCCGCGCCTCGAACGACGGGACGAGGGGCGGCCCGCTGATGAACGGCGGCAGCGGTCCCTCGGGCACGTCGGTGGCGCGGGCGAGCAGGTCGGTGACCGGGAAGAACAGGGCCGCGGCCTGCACCGAGCTGTCGCCCAGCTCGCCGTCGCGCGCGTCGGGGCAGAGCGCGGCCAGCGCGGCGAGGTGCCCGCCGGCCGAGGCCCCCCAGGCCCCGATGCGCGCCGGGTCGACGCCGTGCCCGGCACCCTCGGCGCGCAGCCAGCGGACGGCGGCGCGGACGTCGTCGAGCGGCGCGGGGAAGGTCGCCCGGCCGCTGAGGCGGTACTGCACCGCGGCGACCGCCACCCCGGCGGCCGCGACCGGGACCAGCCGCTCGGCCGCCCGGTCGGCGCGGCTGCCCCGCAGCCAGCCGCCGCCGTGCAGGTAGACGCAGACCGGCGCGGGCTCGGGGGTCCGCGGCACGTACAGGTCGAGCTGCAGCGGCTCGCCGCCGGGCGTGGCGTAGGTCAGGTCGCGGGTGGTCGTGACGGCGGTCGGCGGCATGGTTCTCCAGGGCGGCATGGTTCTGCAGGGACGTGGGGGTGGGCCGGCCGCCGGCCTGGAGCGGGTGCTCCGCCGTCGGCACACCGCCGCTACCCTCGCCGGGTGCCGGGCAAGCCCCTGCCGGACGTGATCGCGCCCGGGCTGGACGTGCTGTTCTGCGGCATCAACCCCTCGCTCACCTCCGCCGCCCGCGGGCACCACTTCGCCCGGCCCGGCAACCGGTTCTGGCCGGCGCTGCACCTGGCCGGGCTCACCCCGCGGCGGCTGGCGCCGGAGGAGGACCGCGAGCTGCTGGCCCACGGGCTCGGCGTGACCAACCTCGTCGACCGGCCCACCCGGACCGCCGCGGAGCTGACCCCCGACGAGCTGCGGGCCGGTGCCGCCGCGCTGGCCGACCTGGTGGCGCGGTACCGGCCGCGGGTCCTGGCGGTGCTGGGGGTCACGGCCTGGCGGCAGGCGTTCGGCCGCCCGCGGGCGGCGGTCGGGCCGCAGGACGAGCGGGTCGGGGGAGCGGTGACCTGGGTCGTCCCCAACCCGAGCGGGCTCAACGCCCACCACCAGCTGCCCGACCTCGCCCGCATCTACCGGCAGCTGCTCGACCCGGCCGGGTGACTGATCGTCGGCTGGAGGTGGCGGAAACCGGTGATGCGGCTCCTCTGTACGCGGTGGTGGGCGTGCCCGTCACTGCCGCACGACCTGTGGCCTGACCAATGATTTCTCCTCGCCGTGCTGGTCTGTACGCCGAATACCGACTCACGGGAGGTGACGCCATGCGGAAACTGACCTTTGGCATGAACCTGTCCCTGGACGGCTACATCGCCGCGCCCGGCGACGACCTCGGCTGGAGCGTGCCGAGCGACGAACTGTTCCAGTGGTGGTCCGACCGGGTGGGGGCGACCGACCTGGCGCTGTATGGGCGCAAGCTGTGGGAGACGATGAGTTCCCACTGGCCGACCGCCGCCGAGCAGCCCGGCGCCACACCGGCGGAGATCGAGTTCGCCCGCCGCTGGCAGGACATGCCGAAGGTGGTGTTCTCCTCCACGGTCAGCACGGTCGACTGGAACACCCGCCTGGTCACCGGCGACGCGGTCACCGAGATCACCCGGCTCAAGGCCGAGGATGACGGCCCCATGGACATCGGCGGCGCCACACTCGCCGCAGCGGCGATGCGGGCCGGGCTGATCGACGAGTACGTGCTGGCCACCGCGCCGGTCCTGGTGGGCAGCGGCACGCCGTTCTTCACGGCCCTGGACAACTGGGTGAACCTGACCCTGGTGGAGACCCGGACGTTTCCCGACGGCGTGGTCCTGACCAGGTACGAGACCAGGCACTGAGTGCCCGACGTCGGATCGGCGCGGGCTTCGGGCCGCCCGAGGGTCTCGTGGTGCTGTGTTCCGAGGCGATTCCGATACCCCCGCCGGATCACAGGCCGTGTATGTGAGGGAACCTCAACGGGACGGTCGGGCCCGTGGTCACTGGGTCCCCGTGCCGGTGGGGTTCGTTGCCCCGGCGTCCTGTCGTCGGGGGCCTGGTGCGGCCGCAGGGTGTTGTCGGCAGCCCCCACGCCGGCGCGATGCCGGGCGAGCCGCCGCCAGTGGGTCCGTTCCGGGATCCTGGCCAGTGCTGCGAACCTCGACACCGACACGCGATGTGTCGCTCTCGTCCACAGCCACCTGCCGGGACGGTTTCTGCGATCTGCTCACCCAGACGCCTTTGGGGAGCGGTCGACTTCTGACCCTGCCCGAAGTCTGACGCACCTGATCTGTCGTAGGTCGAACGTGTGTTCGGTTCGTGGCAGCGACGGCGGTGGAGCAGGCCGGCATCGAGGAGGTGCTGGTCGGCTGGTTGGGTGAGCGGCCGCTGCTGGGCGGGCGGTTGC
>NZ_JALPKP010000092.1:0-10766 GCF_051383635.1 Geodermatophilus sp. CPCC 205506
CGCGGTCAACAAGGACCCCGAGGCGCCGATCTTCGAGCTGGCCGACTTCGGCGTCGTCGGCGATCTGAACACCGTCGTCCCGCAGGCCACCGAGCTGATCACCGCCCGCAAGTAGAAGGACCTCGCTGCCCCCCACGCCTCGCTGGCGCTCGGCGCGGGACCCTGCAGCGAGGCCACGTCGGGCGCCGACCCCCTCCGGGGTCGGCGCCCGACGCGTGTCCGGGAAGCCGCCGACGGGTGCGGCGGTTGGCGGGGAGGTGGACGTGGGCGACGGCGGAACGGCCGGGGCGGGGATCCTCGACCGGCGGCACCGGCTGCCCACGGCCGGGCTGCTCCTGCTGGTCACCTTCGTCGCGTTCGAGGCGATGGCGGTCGGGACGGCGATGCCGACCGCGGTGGCCGAGCTCGACGGGCTGGCCTGGTACGGCTGGCCGTTCAGCGCCTACCTGGTCGCCTCGGTCGTCGGGATGGTGGTCGGCGGGGACCTGGGCGACCGTCGCGGACCGCGCGCGGCCCTGGTCGCGGGGGTCGGGCTCTTCGCGGCCGGGCTGCTGGCGGCGGGCCTGGCCGGCGACATGCTGCTGTTCGTCGCCGCCCGCGCGCTGCAGGGGCTGGGCGGCGGGCTGATCGCGGTCTCGCTGTACGTCGTCGCCGGGCAGGCCTACGAGGCGGCGCTGCGGCCCCGTCTGTTCGGCGCGATCTCCGCGGCCTGGGTGCTGCCGGCGCTGGTCGGGCCGCTGGGTGGCCGGGCTGGTCACGACCCACGGGAGCTGGCGGTGGGTGTTCCTGGGGCTGCTGCCGCTGGTCGTCGTGAGCGTCCTGCTCGTCCTCCCGGCGCTGCGCGGGCTCGCCGCCCCGGCCGTCGCCGGAGGGCGGTGGCGAGCCGCCCGGACGGGCTGGGCCGCGCTCGCCGGCCTCGGGATCGCCGCGCTCCAGGTCGCCGGGCAGCGGCTGGACCTGGTCGCGGTGGCGGTCGCGCTCGCCGGGGTCGTCGCGCTCGGGGCGGGGTTGCGGCGGCTGCTGCCGGCCGGCGTCGTCGGGGCGCGGGCCGGCCTGCCCGCCGTCGTCGGGTCCCGTGGCCTGCTGGCCGGGGCCTTCTTCGGCATGGACGTCCTGCTGCCGCTCGCGCTCACCCAGCTGCACGGCTTCAGCCCGACCGCGGCCGGCATCCCGCTGACCGCCGGTGCGGTCGGCTGGGCGACCGCCTCCCAGCTGCAGGGCCGGCACCCCGGGGTGTCCCGCGCCCGACTGCTCCGGCTGGGGTTCGTGCTGCTGGCCGCGGGGGTCGGAGCCAGCGCGCTGGTGGCCGTCCCGGGGGTGGGCGGGTGGCCGGCGTACCTGACCTGGGCCGTGGCCGGGCTCGGCATGGGCCTGGGCATGCCGAGCGTCGGGGTCCTGCTCCTGGAGCAGTCGCCGGACCACCGGCGGGGTGCGGACTCTGCGGCCTTCCAGATCGCCGACGTGACCGGTTCGGCGCTGTGCGTCGGCCTGGTGGGCGTGCTCGTCGCCGCGGCGACCGCGTCGTTGCTGCCGCTGGCCGGCGCGGTGGTCGCCGCCGCGGTCCTCCTCGCCGCGCTGGCCGCCGTCGGTGCGCTGGTCGCGCCGCGGGCGGCCGCCCCGGTCGAGGAGGGCGCGGCCGAGCCCGCGGCTACGCTGGCTGCGTCATGACGTACCTGGACCACGCGGCGACCACGCCGGTGCTCCCCGAGGTGCTGGCTGCGATGACCGAGCAGCTGGGCCGCGTGGGCAACGCCTCCTCGCTGCACGCCAGCGGCCGCGCCGCACGCCGGGCCGCGGAGCAGTCGCGCGAGCGGCTCGCCGAGGCGCTGGGCGCCCGGCCGTCGGAGGTGCTCTTCACCGGCGGCGGGACCGAGAGCGACAACCTGGCGGTCAAGGGCATGTTCTGGGCCCGCCGGGACGCCGACTCGCGGCGCCGGCGGATCGTCGTCAGCCCCGCCGAGCACCACGCCGTCCTCGACAGCGTCGAGTGGCTGGCCAAGCACGACGGGGCCGACATCACCTGGCTGCCGGCCGAGCCGACCGGGCGGGTGACCCCCGCGGTGCTGGAGGCGGCGCTGGGCGACGGCACCGACGTCGCGCTGGCCAGCGTCATGTGGGCCAACAACGAGATCGGCACGGTCAGCGACCTCGCCGCGCTGGCCGAGGTGGCGCACGCCGTGGGCGTCCCGCTGCACACCGACGCGGTGCAGGCGGTCGGCCAGGTCCCGGTCGACTTCGGCGGCAGCGGCGTCGACGCGCTGACGATGACCGGCCACAAGCTGGGCGGACCCATGGGCGCCGGCGCGCTCCTGCTCCGCCGGGACGCCGAGTGCACCCCGCTGCTGCACGGCGGCGGGCAGGAGCGCGACGTGCGCTCCGGCACGCTGGACGTCGCCGCGATCGTCGGGCTCCAGGTGGCCACGACCGCGGCCGTGGCCCGCCGGGCGGAGCAGGCGACCCGGCTGTCGCGGCTGCGGGACCGGCTGGTCGCCGGCGTGATGGCCGAGGTGCCCGGCGTGCAGCTCAACGGCGCCCCCCTGGACGACGTCGTGGCCGGCGGGCCCGGGCGCCTGCCGGGGAACGCACACCTGTCCTTCCCCGGCGCCGAGGGCGACGCGCTGCTCATGCTGCTGGACGCCCGCGGCGTCGAGTGCTCGACCGGCTCGGCCTGCAGCGCCGGCATCGCGCAGCCCAGCCACGTGCTGCTCGCGGTCGGCGCCGACCCCGACCGGGCGCGCAGCTCGCTGCGGTTCTCCCTCGGCCACACGTCGGTGGACGCCGACGTCGACGTGGTGCTCGAGGTGATCGGCCCGGTGGTGGAGCGGGCCCGGCGGGCCGGGCTGGGGCGCCGGTGAGGTTGCTCGCGGCGATGAGCGGCGGGGTCGACTCGGCCGTCGCGACGGCGCTGGCCGTCGACGCCGGGCACGACGTCACCGGCGTGCACCTCGCGCTCTCCCCGGACAGGCAGACCCTGCGCAGCGGGGCACGCGGCTGCTGCAGCGTCGAGGACGCCCACGACGCCCGCCGGGTCGCCGACGAGCTCGGCATCCCGTTCTACGTCTGGGACCTCGCCGAGCGGTTCACCGAGGACGTCGTCGAGGACTTCGTCGCCGAGTACGCGGCCGGCCGGACGCCCAACCCGTGCCTGCGCTGCAACGAGAAGATCAAGTTCGCCGCCGTGCTGGACCGCGCCCAGGCGCTCGGCTTCGACGCCGTCGTCACCGGCCACCACGCCCGGCTCGCCGACGGGCAGCTGCGGCGGTCGGTGGACGCGGCGAAGGACCAGTCCTACGTGCTCGCCGTCCTCACGCCCGGCCAGCTGGCCGGCGCGGTCTTCCCGCTGGGCTCGATGACCAAGCAGCGGGTGCGGGAGATCGCCGCGGAGCGCGGGTTCGCCGTCGCCACCAAGGCCGACTCGCACGACATCTGCTTCATCCCCGACGGCGACACGCGCGGGTTCCTCGCCCGGCGGCTGGGCGAGCAGCCCGGGCCGGTCGTCGACGCGGCCACCGGCGCCACGGTGGGGGAGCACTCCGGGGCCTACGGCTTCACCGTCGGGCAGCGGCGGGGCCTCGGCGTCACGGCCGGCGACTCCCGGCCGCGGTACGTGCTCGGCATCGAGCCGGTGTCCCGCACGGTCACCATCGGCACCGCCGACCTGACCGGCGTCGACGAGGTCCGCACCGCGCCGCCCACCTGGACGGGCCCGGCGCCGCGGCTGCCCCTGCGGGCGACCGTCCAGCTGCGGGCGCACGGCGCCCCGGTCCCGTGCGAGGTGACCGCCGACGAGGGCGGCGGCCTGCGGCTGCGGCTCGCCGACTCCCAGCGCGGGGTCGCGCCGGGGCAGAGCGCCGTGCTCTACGCGCCGGACGCCGACCGCGGCGACCTGGTGCTGGGACAGGGCACCGTGCTGGCCGCCGGGCGCGTCGTCCCCGCCTGACCGTCGGCTCCCCTCCGTGGCGGGGTACCGCCGTCCCCGCTAGCGTGCGGGACAGCCGGGCCCGGAAGCAGGACGAGGTGGCCCGACCACCCGCCGCCGGGCCCGCAGCCGGCCCGGTGCCCGCGCGCACCCTGGGGGTCCCATGCGCCGAACGCCTCCCGCCCGCACCCGTCCCGTCGCGGTCGGCCTGGCCACGGCCGCCCTGGTGGCCTCGGGGGTGGCCGCGGCCGGCCCGGCGACCGCCGAGGCGAGCGCCCGCGACGTCCCGGTCCAGCTGCTGGCGATGAACGACTTCCACGGCCGCATCTCGCTCACCACCGGCGGGGACAGCGAGCTGGTCACCGCTCCGGGCCCGGACGGCGTCTACGGCGAGGACGCGGCCGGCACCACCGACGACGTCGTCACCGAGGTCGGCGGCTCGGCGAACGTGGCCGCCACCGTCGCCCGCCTGGAGGCCGCCTTCGGGCAGGAGCACGGTGCGGACGCCGCCTCGTGGTTCGTCGGTGCCGGCGACCTGGTCAGCGCCTCGCCGTTCGAGTCGAGCGTCTTCAAGGACGAGCCGACCATCGAGGTCCTCAACGCGATGGGGCTGGACGTCTCCTCGGTCGGCAACCACGAGTTCGACCGCGGCACCCAGGAACTGCGCCGCATCTCCGCCGCCACCGACGGCACCTGGTCCGACGACGTCGCGGCGTGCGACGGCGTCACCGCGGGCGTGGACGGCTGCTTCGGCGAGGGCGAGCACGCCTTCACCGGAGCGGACTTCCCGTACCTGGCGGCCAACGTGATCGACCGGGAGACCGGCGAGCCGATGCTCCCGCCGTTCCAGGTGTTCGAGACGCCCACCGGACAGCGGGTCGCGCTCGTCGGGGTGGTCACCGAGACGACGCCGACGATCGTCGCGCCGACCGGCATCGCGGACGTGGAGTTCATCGACGAGGCCGAGGCGGTCAACCGGTGGGTGCCGCGCCTGCAGCGGCACGGCATCGAGGCGATCGGCGTCCTCATCCACGAGGGCGGCGAGGCCACCGGCCCGGCGGCGCTGGACCCCAACGGCTGCGACGCCCTGACCGGCCCCATCCTCGAGATCAACGACGCCGTCGACCCCGCCGTCGACCTCATCGTCAGCGCGCACACGCACCAGGCCTACAACTGCCGGCTCCCCGTGGCCGGCGGCGAGCCGCGGCTGGTCACCCAGGCCGGCTACTACGGCCGGCTGGTCACCGACATCCGGCTCACCCTCGACGGCGGCACCGGGGACGTCGACCGGGCGGCCACCTACGCCGCCACCAACGTCCCGGTGACCCGCGAGGCGGGCGACCCGGCCGTGCAGGCGATCGTCGACCACTGGAACGCCCGCGCCGCCGAGGCCGGCGACGTGGTCGTGGGCAGCGTGACCGGTGACCTGCTGCGGGCTCGGGCGCCCGACGGCACCGTGGTGCGCGACGACGAGTCGGTGCTCGGCACGTTCGTGGCCAACGCGCAGCTGGCGGGCGCGCAGGCGGTGCCCGAGCTCGGCAACCCGGTGGTGGCGTTCATGAACCCGGGCGGGCTGCGCACCGACATCACGGCCGGCGAGGTGACCTACCGCGAGCTGTTCGACGTCCAGCCGTTCAGCAACACGGTCAACACCCTCACGCTGACCGGCGCCGACATCGACGAGGTGCTCGAGCAGCAGTTCCCGACGGCGGCGCGGTCCAGCACCCTGCTGCTGTCGACGTCCGACGGGTTCACCTACGAGTACGACCCGGCCCGGGCCGAGGGCGACCGGGTGTTCGACTGCTCCATCCGGATCGGTGGCGCCGCGGTGGACCCCGCGACGGCCTACCGGGTGGCCGTCAACTCCTTCCTCGCGACCGGCGGCGACAGCTTCGCGGCCTTCACCGCCGGCACCGACCCGGTCACTGGGCCGGTGGACGTCGACACCGCGGTCGCCTACCTCGGGGCCAACACGCCGCTGACCCCGCCGGCGGGCGACCACGCGATCCCGGTGACCACGCCCAGCTGCTGACCGGCCCGGCGAGGGTCGGCCGACCGCCTCGGCGGGGTCGCGGGGGCGGCGGACTACCGTCGCCCCGTGGCCCCGCCGATCGACCCCGCACCCCCGGTCGACCCGTCCACCGGCGACGACGCCGCCGAGCCCGCGTTCGCGTGGGGCCCGGCCACCGGCGTCGGCTCCCTGCCCGGCACCGATCCCGCCGAGGCGCTGCGCACGGTCACCGGCGAGCTGCCCGGGTTCGCGCACCTGCCCGAGCTGCCCGCCCGTGGCGCCGGCGCCGACCTCGTCGGCCGCAGCGCCGCGCTGCTGGTCGACCTCGCCGTCGACCTCACCCCGGCCGGCTGGCGGCTGGTCGCGCGCGGGGGCATCGACCAGCGGCGGGCCCGGGAGTTCCTCGCCCGTGACCTCGACGCCCTCTCGGAGGTCGCCGAGACCTACGAGGGTCCGTTCAAGCTTCAGGCCGCCGGGCCGTGGACCCTCGCCGCAGGGCTGGAGCGCACCCGCGGCGACCGCGCCGTCGTCGACCCGGGGGCCCGCCGGGACCTGGCCCAGTCGCTCACCGAGGGGCTGGCCGCGCACGTCGCGGAGGTCGGCGCGCGGGTGCCGGGGGCGCGGGTCGTCGTCCAGCTCGACGAGCCGTCGGTGCCCGCCGTCCTGCAGGGCGGGCTGCCCACGATCAGCGGGTTCGGCAAGCTGGCCGCGGTCGAGGCCTCGGTCGTCCAGCAGGAGCTCGCCGGGGTCGTCGCGGGTCTCGGTGCGCCGGTGGTCGTGCACTGCTGCGCGAACCGCGCGCCGCTGGAGCTGTTCCGGGCCGCGGGGGCCGACGCGGTCTCCTTCGACCTCGGTCAGGTGCAGGACCTCGACGCGATCGGCACCGCCGTGGACGCCGGCACCCATCTGCTGCCGGGCGTCGTCCCCGGGACCGACGCGACCCTCCCCGCCGCCAAGGCGACGGCGTCCCGGCTGCGGGCCTGGTGGAACGAGCTGGGCTTCCCCGCCGAGCACCTGCACACCGCGGTCACCCTCACGCCGGCCTGCGGTCTGGCCGGCGCCACCCCCGGCTACGCCCGGACGGCGATGACGCACGTCCGCGAGGCGGCGCGGTACCTGCAGCCGGAGTGACGCACCCGGCCGGGTGAGCGCCGGTTCGCTGTCGCACCGGCCGGATACGGTTCCGTCGTGACCACCGAAGCCGAGCTGGACGAGCCGCTGGTCGACGCCCCGCAGGTCGGCGACGCGACCGATCGGGAGGACCTCACCGAGGTCCCCGACGACGCGCGCACCCGGCACCGCGACCTCTCCGAGGAGCTCGACCGGTACGCCTTCGCCTACTACGTGCAGGACGCGCCGCTGGTCAGCGACGGCCAGTACGACGAGCGGATGGCCGAGCTCAAGGGCATCGAGGCCGCCCACCCCGCTCTCGTGACGCCCGACTCGCCGAGTCAGAAGGTCAACGGCGGGTTCACCGCGACCTTCGCGCCCGTGCAGCACCGGGAGCGGATGCAGAGTCTGGACAACGTGTTCAGCAGCGACGAGCTGTCGGCCTGGGCGGCGCGGGTCGAGCGCGAGGTGGGCACCGCCGCCGGCTACCTGTGCGAGCTCAAGGTGGACGGCGTGGCCGTCGCGCTGCTGTACGAGCAGGGCCGGCTGGTCCGGGCGGCCACCCGGGGCGACGGGACGACGGGGGAGGACGTCACCGCCAACGTCCGCACGATGGACGACGTGCCGCAGCAGCTGACCGGCGACGACGTGCCCGGGCTGCTCGAGGTCCGCGGCGAGATCTACTTCCCGATCGCGGCGTTCGCCGACGTCAACGCCGGGATGGTGGAGGCCGGCAAGCCGCCGTTCGCCAACCCGCGCAACGCCGCCGCGGGGTCGCTGCGGCAGAAGGACCCGCGGATCACCGCCTCCCGGCCGCTGCGGATGGTGGTGCACGGCCTCGGCGCGCGCGACGGGTTCGCCCCGGAGCACCAGTCGGCGGCCTACGAACGGCTGCGCGAGCTGGGCCTGCCGGTGAGCACCCGCTACCAGGTGGTCGACGACCTCGAGGGCGTGTGGGCCTTCATCGAGCGCTACCGGGAACAGCGGCACTCGGTCGAGCACGAGATCGACGGCGTCGTCGTGAAGGTCGACCAGATCGCGCTGCAACGACGGCTGGGCTCGACCTCCCGGGCGCCGCGGTGGGCGATCGCGTTCAAGTACCCGCCGGAGGAGGCGACCACCAAGCTCCTCGACATCCGGGTGAACGTCGGCCGCACCGGTCGGGTCACGCCCTTCGCGTTCATGGAGCCGGTCAAGGTCGCCGGGTCGACGGTGCAGCTGGCCACCCTGCACAACGCCAGCGAGGTCAAGCGCAAGGGCGTCCTGATCGGCGACACCGTCGTCATCCGCAAGGCTGGGGACGTCATCCCGGAGGTGCTCGGCCCGGTCGCGGCCGCCCGCACCGGCGACGAGCGCGAGTTCGTGATGCCGACGCACTGCCCCGAGTGCGGCACCGAGCTGCGGCCGGAGAAGGAGGGCGACGCCGACATCCGGTGCCCGAACGCGCGGTCGTGCCCGGCGCAGTTGCGGGAGCGGGTCTTCCACGTGGCCGGCCGGGGTGCGTTCGACATCGAGGTGCTCGGCTACGAGGCGGCGATCGCCCTGCTGCAGAGCTCCCTCCTGCAGGACGAGGGCGACATCTTCACCCTCGACGAGGAGAAGCTGGAGCGGACGTCGTTCTTCACCAAGAAGGACGGCGCGCTGTCGGCCAACGGGCGCAAGCTGCTGGCCAACCTGCAGACCCGGAAGGACGTCCCGCTGTGGCGGGTGCTGGTGGCGCTGTCCATCCGGCACGTCGGGCCGACCGCCGCCCAGGCGCTGGCCCGCGACTTCCGTTCGATCGACCGGATCGTCGAGGCCGCCGAGGAGGAGCTCGCCGCGGCCGACGGGGTGGGGCCGACGATCGCGAAGTCGGTCCGCGACTGGTTCGCCGTCGACTGGCACCGCGAGGTCGTGGAGAAGTGGCGCGCCGCCGGTGTGCGCATGGCCGACGAGGGGGAGGACGCCGGCCCCGGACCGTTGACCGGCGTCACCGTCGTCGTCACCGGGTCGCTGCGCGACCTCAGCCGGGACCAGGCGATCGCGGCGATCCAGGAGCGCGGCGGCAAGGTGACCGGCTCGGTGAGCAAGAAGACCGGCTTCGTCGTCGTGGGCGCCGACCCGGGCAGCAAGTACGACAAGGCCGTGCAGGTCAAGGCGCCGATCCTCGACGACGACGGATTCCGGGTGCTCCTCGAGGAGGGACCCGAGGCGGCCCGCGCGGTGGCCACCATCGGCGACGGCAGCGGGACCGTCGCCGAGACCCCCGCCGAGGGTGGCAAGACCCCCGCCGATGGCGCCGAGGCCCTCGCAGAGGGTGGCGCGACCCCCGCCGCGGACAGCGAGGCCTCCGCGGAGCGCGGCGATGGGTGACGACCCGCTCGCCCTGGAGGAACAGGGCTGGCAGGCGCTGGGCACGGGACCCGAGGCGGCGGCGGAGTTCTACGCGCGGGTGCTCGACACCGAGGTGGAGATGATCTTCCCCGGTGGCGCGCGCATCGACGATCGGGCAGCGGTGCTCGCCTCGATGGGCGGCCCGCCGTGGGAGTCCTGGTCCCTCGAGGAGCCGCGGGTGCGCCAGCTCGGCCCCGGGAGCGCGGTGGTGACCTACGGCGTCGTCGCCCATCGGGCCGGCGCCGAGCCGTACTCGGCCCTGGTGAGCAGCGTCTACGTGCGGCGGGACGACGGGTGGCGGCTCGCAGTGCACCAGCAGACCCCGCGCTGAACGCCTGACACAGCGGGGCGTCCTCTCGCCGACGGAGGCGGCTCGGGCTGTCCGGTGGTGAACCGCCGGCGGTGGGTTTGAAGGCACGGCGCCGTGCGCCCGCATCCGCCCGCCCTGGACCGTGAGCTGTGCGGCGTTGGCCCGAGCCGTGAGCTGCGCGCGTGGACCTGGAGCCGGGAGCCCGGAGCCGTGGGACTCAGGGCTGCCGGCGGACCGCGCACTCGGCTGGAGTCGTGCGTGCCCCGCCGCCGGGTGGGGTGGTATGTCGGTGGCGCTCGTCCCTCGCGGTGGCTCGGGCCGTGGCCCCCGTTCCTCAGTAGGGCGGGGGTGTGGTGGTCGCGGTGAGGCCGGTGGGGGTGGTGACGGTGAGGGTGCCGTCGGGGGTGAGGGTGTGCCGCCAGCCGGGGGCCTGGTGTTTGCCGCGGTGGTCGGTGGTGCAGTAGCCGGCCAGGTTGGCCGCGCTGGTGGGGCCGGCCGGCCAGGGCCGGTGGTGGTCCAGCTCGCCGGCGCGGGGCACGCGGCGGCGGCAGCCGGGAAAGCGGCAGCGGCGGTCGCGGGCGCGCAGGAAGCGGTCCAGCGCGGCGCCGGGCCGGTAGCCGGCGGTGGGGCCGGGGGCGCCGAGGCCGGGGCGGCCGGTCAGGTCGTGCCGGCAGCCCTGCGGGGCGCGGTGACAGCCGGGGTCGCCGCAGTCGGCGGCGGCGCGCAGGCCGGGCAGGTCGGTGAGGGTGTGCAGGGCGCCGGTGAGGGCGTCGGTGAGGGCCAGCCGGGGCCGGTCGGCCAGGCCGCCGCCGGCGGTGGCGGCCAGCAGGTCGGCGAGCCGGTCGCGCTGGGCGTCGGTGGCGGCCGCGAGGGCGGTCAGCGCGTCGGGAGCGGTGGTGAGCCGCCCGCCGGGGCCGGTGGTCCAGGCGGCCTCCTCGGCGGTGTCGGCGGCGCGGGCGGTGCCGACCAGCCGGCGGGCGTGCCCGAGGGCCAGCCCGGCGGCGTGCACCGCGGCGCCGGCGGCGTCCACGGCGCGGTCGGCG
>NZ_JALPKP010000093.1:0-10676 GCF_051383635.1 Geodermatophilus sp. CPCC 205506
CGCGGTCAACAAGGACCCCGAGGCGCCGATCTTCGAGCTGGCCGACTTCGGCGTCGTCGGCGACCTGAACACCGTCGTGCCGCAGGCCACCGAGCAGATCGCCGCCCGCAAGGGCTGAGGAGCAACGGCCAGGCCACGGCCCGTTCGGTCTCACCTCGCTCCAGCCGGTGATCGTGACCGGGAACTCCCTGACCATCGTGGTCGAGGACATCCAGCTGCGCCGCGTCTCCGCGCCCCGGTGGGCGGGACGAGCGCTATGTCCCGGGCGCGGTCGATCGGCTCGCCCCTGAGGACAGGCCGGGTCTTCCATCGAGGGGGCGGCCCGTGTTCTCCCCCGATCCCCAGACCCGCACCCGGGGAGGAGCCTGGGTCGGGCATCGCCTGCCGGATTCTCGACCCAGAGGAGACGTGACGGAATGCCGACCACCTTCCTCAGCGAGAGGGCGCGCCGGAGCTACACCGCAACGCTGTGGTGCGACAAGGTCCTCACCTACGAGGCCCCCACGTTCGTTCCCGACGTGGGCGAGATCGTCCCGTGTCGTCGGCACGGCTTCTGCGCGGTCAGATCCCGGGAGGGGGGCGATGGCCGTGGGGAGGCCACTCCTCGCGCCGGCTACCGCAGGTCACACGGGGAGATGAGGGCCTTCCTCCGTGGACGCCCGGACACGACGATCCACGCGCTGAGACGAAACGGGTTCTCCTTGCGGCTCGTCGCCGCGGCTCAGAGAGACGGACTCGTCGACGTCGACCTCGTCACCGGCAGAGTGGCCGCCCGCGTGCCCGTCGACGAACCCTGATCGCCGCCCACGTCTCCTCCGACGTCCTGCACTCGTCCGATGGGAAACTCCACGGGGCGTCAATCCGCAGCGTCACCCGGCCGCACGCTGGTTCCCACGGCGTAGCGATGCCGATCCATGTCCGACTCTGTGAGTGCGTGCGCTCTTTGATAGTCCGAGGAAAAAGTCAGGTCCGGATCGGATTCCCCGTAGCCGGACAGCACCGAGAAGACTTCTTCGACGCCGAGGGGGCGGAAGAACTGAGGTTCTGCGGCCCTGCTCGCCAGATGCTCGGCCAATTCGCTGCCGAGGATGGAACTCGAAGCTCGAGCACTCTCGGCAATACTTCCGACCGCGGTCGAGGATGGCGTGACGACCACGTCGGCGCCATCTAGACCGGCCCCGAACGGATCGAAGGTATAAGCCGTCTTCAGACTCTCGCGCAGTCCCTCTACCGTCTCTCGTGCCATCAGGCCTCGCGCCCTGGGCGCCTCTTCGATGAGCAGGCGCGTGATGCCGCGGTCGTTGACGGCACTGACGATGGACTCAGGGCCCTTGCCCACGATGACTTCCTTGTGCTCCGGCCAGACGTCGATCATGCCGTGGTAGCCGTGCAGATCTCCTACGTGGAAGACGAAGAAGTTGGGGTAGGCGTAGAAGTCCTCGGACTCCGCGAGTCTGATCTCGTAGAAGCGGCCGACGGCGGCCAGTAGCAATCCAGCTGCTCGGAGAGACGATCCCGCGGTGCGGCTGACGATCCCAAGTCGCTCGTTGCGGTCGAAATCCGGTAGCACGTCATCGAATGTCGCAGCGTTTCCCCGGACAGAGTAGGTGAACTCGCGAGTCTTCATCAGCCGACTGAGATGCATGGCACCAGCCTGAGAGTCGCACAAACTCGTGGCAAGTGCGCTGTGCACAGCAGTTCGAGCGCGCGTGTCGGTGATCCTCCGACGATCGCATGTAGCTGGCGATCCGGGGGCCATGGCCATGAACTCGCCGCCCGGAGTGATCACCTGTCACGCACGGCGGCCACATGCATGCCGTTACCCGCCCGACACTGTCCCCTCAGGCCACCTGAGTCTGGCGCTGGGGCGTCCGCCACCGTTGTCGCAGCGTGTCAGGTGACGCGGCAGACCAAGCGGTCGACATGCCTGACAGCCGAGGCAGTCCGGCGATGTCGTCGACCCATCGAATGTGACTGGGGGTCAAGGGGTCGCAGGTTCAAATCCTGTCAGCCCGACAGCGGGAAACCGCAGTTCAGGGGCCGTATCCGGAGAGATCCGGAACGGCCCCTGGCCGCTTGCCAGGGCGGTGTGACCCCCACTGATGACCACCATGAGGTCACGCTTGGTTCTCGTGCGACCCACCACGCCGAACTCACACCGCGCTGAAGCCGCCGTCGACGGTCAGCGTCGTCGGCCTTGCGTGGGCCAACGCCACCGCGCGGCGCAGGTCCCGGCCGTCCCGGAGCGGGTCGTGCTCGACCGACGCGACGTGGGTGCCGGTCACGTACAGGCTGGCCGCCATGCCCGCAGCGTCGGCTCGTCGCATGACGCCGGTGCTGCAGCTGCGCAGCGATCCTGCGCTGGTCCGCGGGGCGTTCGGCACCCGCTACCCGTCGAGGCGTTCAGCCCGAGCTCCGGCTCGGCGTTCGATTCTGACGATTCTGCACTGAGCGATCCAGCAGGGCAACCAGGAGACTCGCTGGAGAAGTACCGGAGAAAGTCGCCGACTGGTGACGTCCACCGAGCGGACCCGGCCCCCGCGGCAGAGGTCCACAAGCGTGTCCCAGGCGGCACAAGGACCCGGTTGACGTCAACGGGTAGCACGCGGCGGGCCTTCGAGGGCGACCGTGCGGTCGCGCAGGCGGCGCCGGAAGGCCATCGAGCCCAGGGCGGCGCGCAGCCCCTCGACCGGCCGGCACGAGGCGGACGCCCCAGGAACGACCAGCACCTCGACGAGGTCGGCGGTGCGCGCGACTTCGAGGACGGTGATCGGGCCCAGCCGCCGCGCGTAGGCGGCGATGGCGCGCTCGTCCGGCCGACCCTGCCGGAGCGGCAGGGCCAGCGCGGCGGCATGGCAGAGCCCGTCGGCCAGGGAGTCGATCGCGTCGGCCTCGGGACACGCCACCCAGGCCATCGCCCCGGCCGGCAGCTCCGCGGCGCGCACGTCCACCAGGGCTTCCGTTGCGGCCGATCGCCGTCCCCGCACGACCACGGTGTCCGGCGCGCACGGGGCGCCGGCGACGGGCGCCACCAGGACGGCGGTCCCGGCGGGGAGCTCTCCTGTACCGGCGGGGATTCGCAGCACCGCCTCCACCTGCACGAGCGTGGTCAGCGCGCCGGCGCCGCGGGGCAGGGGGGCGGCGACCAGTCGCTCCTCGGCGGTCCGCGGGTGGGGGATCCGGGCGAGCCGGACGCGGACGTGGTCCTCGACGTGCTCCGGTGACCGGAGCGCGACGGCCAGCCGGGCGGGGATCGCGCGCTCCGTGACCGGATCGCAATCGCGACCCAGGAGCCGGTCCAGCAACGGCCGCACGAAGCAGGCGAAGGCCCGCTCGGCCGATCCCGGGTAGCCCGGCACGCCGACGGCGGGCACGATCCGCTCGCACTCCAACACCCCGAGGAGGACCGGGTGCCCGGGCCGCATCGCGACGCCGCGCACCGCGACCCGGCCCAGCCGGTCGAGAACCGAACCGGTGTGGTCGTCGCGTCCGGCGCTGGAGCCGGCGATCACCAGGACCAGGTCGGCGCGTTCCGCGGCGTGGGCCAGGGCCGCGGTGATCCGGTCGGGGTCGTCCGGGACGACCGGCAGGGCCAGCGCCGTGCAGCCGGCGTCCTCGGACAGGCCGGCGAGCATCAGCGAGTTGGTGTCCAGGATCTCGCCGGGGCGCAGCGAAGAGCCGATCGGCCGGATCTCGTCGCCGGTCGGCACGATCGCCACGACCGGACGGCGGCGCACGCTCACGGTGGTGTGCCCGACCGCCGCGAGCGCCGCCGCGTCCACGGGCCGGATGCGGTGCCCGGCGGGGAGCACGACGGCCCCGGACTCGACGTCCTCGCCGATCCGCCGCAGGTGGCGGCCGGGGGAGGGCCACGGGCCGGTGACCACCGCGCTCCCGCCGGGCAGGAAGGCGACCTGTTCGCGCATGACGACCGCGTCGCGGCCGTCCGGCACCGGGTCGCCGGTGTCGACGCGGTCGAACTCCGCCGGGCCCAGCTCGACCGGCCCCTCGCGCGGGTCGGGGCCGCTGGTCACCGCGATGCCGTCCATGGCCGCGGCCCGGTAAGCGGGCACCGGGTGCCGGGCGCGCAGCTCCGCGGAGGTGACGCGGTCGCGGGCGGCGTCGACCGTCACCGTCTCGCCGCTGACGGCGGGATGCCAGCCCGCGGACCGGCAGGTGTGCATCCAGGCGCTGAACGCCGCGGCCACCGGATCGGCCGGGACAGCGGGCGGCGTGGTGGCCCGCGGTGCGGCGCAGCCGCAGGAGGGGTGGTCGTCGACGGCCCGTGGCTGGGTGGCGGTCACTCGCCGCCCCTGCGAACGGCGTCAGCCGCTGGTGGTGCCGAGCTTCTCGTACGGCTCGGTGACCGTGCAGGGAGGGCGGGCTCGCCGCCGACCTCGCAGGGCTCGTAGTCCTCGGCAGAGACGGCCGAACGCGCGTACTCCAGGGCCTGCGGCATCGTGGGCATCCCGTGCTCCTCCGGGTCGGGGACCGAGCGGTGCGCACCGGGGAGCGACGCCGGGTGGAATGGCCGAGGCGCCGGTGCAACAGCCGTCAGGGTGCCATTGTCCGGTCGCGGCGGAAACCGCCGGAATGGCGAGGCCGGCGGCCGTCCAGCGCTCTGAGCTGGAGCGACATGCCCGCGAAACGGCGCCGACGCGGCGATTTTCGATTCATCTCCACACTTTCCGGTGCCGCGGAAACGGTGGCCATGGACGCCGTCCCGGCGCGCGCACATCTTCATTCCTCCGACACACCTCTGTAACGCCGGATCGGCTGAGATGACAACCTCGGACCCCGCTTCCGCACGGGCCGGTGGTCGCCCATTCCGTCTCTTCCGTGGAGGTCCTCCCGATGACGCTCGCACCCGATGCCGGCCTGCGCGGCAAGGAACTGACGATCGTCCGCGGCGCGTGCCCACACGACTGCCCGGACACCTGCGCCATGCTCTACACCGTCGACGACGGTCGGCTCGTCGACGTCCAGGGCGATCCCGACCACCCGATGACCAAGGGGCGCCTCTGCGTCAAGCTCAAGAACTTCCCCGAGCACCACTACCAGGCCGACCGGCTGATGCACCCCATGCGCCGGGTGGGCCCGAAGGGCGCCGGAGAGTTCGAGCCGATCACCTGGGACGAGGCGCTCGCCGAGATCAAGCAGCGCTGGACGGCGATCATCGACGAGTACGGCAGCCAGGCGATCATGCCGCACGCCTACCTCGGGCATCAGGGCGTGCTCAACGGCCTGACCTCCGGCGACGCGTTCTTCAACCGGCTCGGGTCGACCGTCGCGGAGAAGACCTACTGCGAGTCGGGCTCCTCGACCGCCTGGCACATGACGGTGGGGGGCACCGGCGGCCTCGACGTGGAGTCGATGGTGCACGCGAAGTACATCGTCGTCTGGGGCATGAACATGACCAGCACGAACATCCACGGCTGGCCGTTCATCCTGCAGGCGCGGAAGGAGAACGGCGCCAAGATCGTCGTCATCGACCCGGTCCGCACCCGCACGGCGAATCAGGCCGACTGGCACATCCCCATCCGGCCCGGGACGGACGGCGCGCTGGCCATGGGGCTGATCCACGAGATCATCGCGCAGGGGCTGACCGACACCGACTACGTCGAGCGGTACACGGTCGGCTACGACGAACTGGCCGAGCGCGCGGCGGCCTACCCGCCGGAGCGGGTCGCGGAGATCACCGGCATCCCCGCCGAGGACATCCGCACGCTGGCCCGCGAGTACGCGACCAGCCAGCCGGCGGCGATCCGCCAGGGTGTGGCGATCGAGCGCAGCCGTGGTGGCGGCCAGGCCATCCGGGCCATCACCTGCCTGCCGGCGCTGGTCGGAGCCTGGCGACACGTCGGCGGCGGCACGATGGAGATGCCGATCTGGGAGTTCCCCACGCTGTTCGACCGGATCTGCATGCCGCAGTGGATCCCCGAGGGCACCCGGGTGGTCAACGAGCTGGACCTGGGCATGGCGCTGACCGGCGAGATGGCCCTGGACCCGCCGATCAAGTCGTTGTTCGTCTACAACTCCAACCCGGTCTCGCAGGGCCCGGCGCAGACGAAGACGATGCAGGGGCTGATGCGCGAGGACCTCTTCACGGTGGTCAGCGACCACTTCATCACCGACACGGCGCGCTTCGCCGACCTCGTGCTGCCCGCGACCATGCAGGCCGAGCAGCTCGACATCATGGTCACCTGGGGCCACCTCTACATCTCGCTCAACCAGCCGGCCATCGCCCCACCCGGCGACTGCGTGCCCAACGTCGAGCTGTTCCGGCGCCTGGCCGCGACGATGGGGTTCGACGACGACTACTGGAAGCGCACCGACGAGGAGATGCTCGTCGACTTCCACGACTGGGACGCCCCGGCGCTGCAGGGCATCACGCTCGAGACGCTCAAGCAGACCGGCTGGGCCCGCCTCGACGTCGGCCTGCCGGGCGAGCGGGCGCCACACGCCGAGGGCAACTTCCCGACCCCGTCGGGCAAGTGCGAGTTCCGGTCGAGCCTCGCTGAGGGCGGCAACTTCGTCGTCCCCGTGTGGCGGTCGATGTACGAGGCCATGCAGCCCGGCGGCTACGTCGACCCGCTGCCGGACTACGTGCCGCCCTTCGAGTCGCCGGAGTCCGACCCGGAGCTGGCCAAGCGGTACCCGCTCAACATCGTCTCGCCCAAGCCGCACGCCTTCCTCAACAGTCAGTACGCCAACGCCTCGGACAAGCAGGCCGTGCAGGGCGAGCAGCGCGTGTTCATCCACCCGGCCGACGCCGCCGACCGCGGCATCGTCGGCGGGGAGACGGTGCGGGTGTTCAACGACCGCGGCGGCTTCACCGGCCCCGCCGTCATCGAGGACGCGCTGATGCCGGGGGTGGTCATGGCCAACGTCGGGCACTGGCAGAGCAGGAGCTCTGGCAGCACGGTCAACTCGATCACCGCCGACCGGCACAACATGCTGGGCAACGCGGGGGTGTACTCGGACAACCTGGTGGAGGTCCGGAAGGCCGGGGACCCCCCGGCGCTCGTCGTCCCGTGACCGCGGTGGCCCCGCCGGGGCATCCGGCCGGCGACGTCGCCGCGCCGGCCGCTGCCCGCGCCGTCGTCGACCGGCGCGTGCGGCAACAGCAGGACCTGCGGATCTCGGTGACCGACCGGTGCAACGTCCGCTGCACGCACTGCACGCCCCGGAAGGCGCTCGGCCCGGCGCGCCGCTTCCTGCCGCGCCGGGACCTGCTCGACGTCGACGAGCTGGTGCGGGTGGGCAGGGTCCTCGAGGCGCTCGCGGTGCGCAAGATCCGGCTCACCGGTGGGGAGCCGGAGCTGCGGCGCGACGTCGTCGAGCTCGTGGCCCGGCTGGTCGAGGTGACCGCCCCGTTCTGCGGCAGCTGTACCCGCGCCCGGGGCGCGCTCGCCGAGGAGGCCGGACCGGCGCCGGCCCGGATCGCGATGTCCTGCATCGGTGGCTGAGCCGCCGGCCCCGGAGACCGATCCCAGCGGCGGGTTCGTCCGGGTGCGCGGTGCCCGCGTGCACAACCTGCGCGACGTCGACGTCGACGTCCCGCGCGACGCGCTGGTCGCGTTCACCGGCGTCTCCGGGTCGGGAAAGTCGTCCTTGGCTTTCGGCACGGTGTTCGCCGAGGCGCAGCGCCGGTACCTGGAGGTGCTCGCCCCGCACGCGCGCCGGCTGATCACCCAGGTGGCGGCCCCCGACGTGGACGACGTCGGCGGCCTGCCCCCGGCGGTCGCGCTGCGCCAACAGCGCGGCGGTGGGGTCACCGACCGTTCCACGGTGGGCAGCCTCTCGGCGCTGTCGAACACGCTTCGGTTGCTGTTCTCGCGCGCCGGCACGGCGGCGCAGGGCGCGCCCCCGCTGGACTCCGAGGCGTTCTCGCCGAACACGCACGCGGGCGCCTGCCCGGCCTGCTCGGGGCTGGGCCGCACGTACCGGACCACCGAGGAGACGCTGGTCCCCGATCCGTCTCTGAGCGTCCGGCAGAAGGCGATCGCGGCCTGGCCGGGTGCCTGGCACGGCAAGAACCTCCGCGACATCCTCGGCGCCCTGGGGCACGACGTGGACCGCCCCTGGCGGGAGCTGCCGCAGGAGGAACGGGACTGGATCCTGTTCACCGACGAGCAGCCGGTGGTCACCGTGACCCCGGTCCGCGACGCGACGACGGTGCAGGGCCCCTACGAGGGCACCTACACGAGCGCCCGCCGGTACGTGCTGCACACGATCGCGACGACGAAGAGCCAGGCGCTCCGGCGACGGGCGTTGCAGTTCGTCGAGACGGCGGACTGTCCCGCGTGCGCCGGCCGGCGGCTGCGGCAGGAGGCCCTGGCGGTCACCGTGGGCGGGCACGCCATCGACGAGGTGACCGCGCTGCCGCTCGACGAGCTGGCCGCGCTGCTGACCGGAGCCGACCTCGCCTCCCCGGTCGGCAAGGGTCTGGTCGAGGACCTGGTGGAGCGCATCGGGACGCTGACCGGGCTCGGTCTGGGGCACCTGACGATGGCCCGGCCGGTGCCCACGCTGTCGGCCGGGGAGCTGCAGCGGCTGCGGCTGGCGGCGACGGTCAGGGCCGGCCTGTTCGGCGTCGTCTACGTGTTCGACGAGCCCTCCGCGGGACTGCACCCGGCCGACACCGCCGCCGTCGTCGAGGTGCTGCGGCGACTCCGGACGGCGGGCAACTCGGTGTTCGTCGTCGAGCACGACATGGCCGTGGTGCGGCAGGCCGAGTGGCTGGTCGACGTCGGGCCCGGCGCCGGGGTCGCCGGGGGTCGGGTGCTGCACAGCGGGCCGGTGGCGGAGCTGGCCGGTGTCGCCGCCTCGGTCACCCGCCGGTACCTGTTCGGGGGAGCCCCGGTGGCGCCGCGGCCGGCGCGCGCCCCCGACGAGCACATCACGCTGCGGGGGCTGTCCCGCCACAACCTGCGCGGCATCGACGTCGACCTGCCGCGCCGGGTGCTGACGGTCGTCACCGGGGTGTCGGGCTCGGGGAAGAGCAGCCTGCTCGACGAGGCGGCGGCCGCGCTCGAGGGCGGCGGGTGGCGCGTTGTCCGGCTGGACCAGACCCCGATCGGGCGCACCCCGCGGTCCAACCTGGCTACCTACACCGGCCTGTTCGACGCCGTGCGTGCGCTGTTCGCCGCGACCGCCGAGGCGCGCCGCCGGGGGTACGACGCCGGCCGGTTCTCCTTCAACCGACCGGCCGGCCGCTGCCCCGACTGTGAGGGGGAGGGGTGGGTCAGCGTCGAGTTGCTCTTCCTGCCGTCGCTCTACGCGCGCTGCGCCACCTGCGACGGAGCCCGATACAACCCGCAGACGCTCGAGGTGACCTACCGGGGAGCGACGATCGCGGAGGTCCTCGACCTCACGGTCGAGGAGGCCGCCGGGTTCTTCATCGCCGTGCCCGCGGTCGGCGGCCCTCTCACGGCGCTCCGAGACGTCGGCCTGCACTACCTGCGGCTCGGGCAGCCGGCGACCGAGCTGTCCGGCGGCGAGGCGCAGCGGCTGAAGACCGCCACCGAGCTCGCCCGGCCCCGCCGCGGCGGCGGCCCGGAGACGGTCTACCTGCTCGACGAGCCGACCACCGGCCTGCACCCGGCCGACGTCGAGATGCTGGTGACGCACCTACACCGCCTGGTCGACCGGGGGGCCACGGTGGTGGCGGCCAGCCACGACCTTGTGGTGATCGGCGCGGCGGACCACGTCGTGGAGCTGGGGCCCGGCGCTGGGCCCCGCGGCGGCACCGTCGTCGTCACCGGCCCGCCCGGCGCCCTCGCTGCACACCCGGACAGCGTCACCGGCCGGTACCTCGGGTGACGTACCGCTGGGTGGTGTAGCTCGCGGCCGTGCGGAGGTTCTGCGGGTTGGACTCATGACGCGATCAGGGCCGGCTGCGCCACCTCCTCTGCGGAGTCGGAGCGGCCGGCGAGCAGCGCCATGGAGCCCTCGGCTGCAACGGTCACCAGCGGAGCGCCTCGTCGAGCCGGTCGGTCGCCTCGCGCTGCTGGGCGGGACCTACGTGGCTGTAGATGTCGGCGGTGACGGCGTACGAGGAGTGTCCGAGGTGCTCCTGGACGACCTTGGTGTGGGTGCAGGCGGCCAGCAGGAAGCTCGCCGCGGAGTGCCGCAGGGTGTGGAGCGTGACGCCGCGGAGGCCGGCACGCTCCGCGAGGACCTCGAAGCGCCGTAGGACGGTGCCGGGTCGCCCATGACGTGTCCCCTCCAGTTGCCGTCCCGGTTCGCCGACGTGGAGCGCGGGCCAGACGCCGACGACGCCCGTGCGCCAGTGCGCCAGTGCGTCGACGATGGGGGAGCGACCTCGCGTTCTCCTGCAGTTCCGCTCCGGGCAGCGAGGTCCTGTCGACACGACAGGGGAGCTCGAGCTCCAGTGTCGAATCGTGCGCCACGTCCGCGGGTGTCCGAAATGGTCAAGGAATCTGACTGGAACGGTGCAGCCTTCCCACCTCACGGCCCTCACAATTATTGCATACGGGGTGGGGCGCGAATCCCGCGCCCAAGGCTCGTGCCGGTCCTCCAGAGCATTCCCATGCACTTCGGCACGCCGCGAAATGGCAACTCTTCCGCTCCGATTCAGCCTTCGACATGGAGAATTGACATGCACTTCCTCGACGATTCCCTGTTCCCCGAGAACCAGGAGAAGCTGGTCA
>NZ_JALPKP010000094.1:0-8265 GCF_051383635.1 Geodermatophilus sp. CPCC 205506
CCCCGGCTGGCGGCACACCCTCACCCCCGACGGCACCCTCACCGTCACCACCCCCACCGGCCTGACCGCGACCACCACACCCCCGCCCTACTGAGCGGGCGGCTTCTACCGAGAAGGCGGCGCCTCTCCCTGCGTGCGGCGGGTCCGACCAAAGCCGGCGCGGCGGGCTCCGTCGTTCGTGACACTGCAGGTCTGACGCGAGACCCGCCACGGCATCTCCGTGGGGCAGGCAGCGAGGAGACCCGGGTCTGGCCGGCGGGCCGGCGAGGTGTCCCGGCCGCGGTTCCAGACCTCCGGCAGTGGCGCCAGCAACAGACCCGGATCGGCGTAGGGCAGCACGGGCCGGTCGGTCACCAGCCCGACGTGCAGCGCCCGCACGGGAGCCAACCGCCCCCACGGCGGGCAGGTCAGGCGTCGAGGAGACTCCGGGCGTGGTCGGCCGCGGGGCCGGCGAGGCGCCCGGCCAGCTCGGCGAACAGGTCGGCGGCCCGGGCGCCGTTCCAGTCCTCCGGCAGCAGCGCCAGCGGCAGGCCCGGATCGGCGTAGGGCAGCACCCGCCAGTCGGTCACCAGCCGGACGTGGTCGGCGAAGGCACGCGCGGGCTCGACCGGCCGGTCCGGTGGCGCGCGGTGCAAGGCCGGGGTGTGCCGGTCGAGGAAGCCGGCGTAGCGCCCGTTCAGCGCATCGAGGTCCCACCACCGCGCGACGGCCGCCCGCGCCTCGTCCGCGGGCACGCCCGCCCGCGAGAACAGCTCCACGTACCCCGCCAGGCCCCGCCGGCGCAGCACCTCGTGCACCTCGTCGTCCAGGTGCCCGGGAGCGATCCACACCCCCGGCGCGACGGTGCCGAACCCGAGGCGGGTGAGCTCCGAACGCAGCCGGTGGCGGCGCTCGCGCTCGGACTCGGGGACGGAGAAGACGGCGAGCAGCCACCCGTCGTCCACGGAGGCCCGGCGTCGGCCGAAGATCCGCGCGTCCCCCTCGGTCAGCACCTCGAGCGCCTCCGGGGTGAGCGCGTACCCGGCCAGGTCGCCGGTGCGGCGGGCGTCGAGCAGCCCGCGCCGCTTCAGGCGGGAGATCGACGAGCGGACGGCGGGCTCCTCCACCCCGAGATCGGCCATCAGCCGGACGACGGCGGCGACCGAGAGCCAGCCCCCGCGCTCCCGGGCGTAGAGCCCGTACAGCGACACGATCAGCTGGCGGGGCTGGAGGACGACGGGGCCCGGCGCCGCCGCCTCCTCGACGGCGGTCACGCGCACACGATAGCCACGCGCCGCGCCGCGCGAGCCCGCGCCGACGAGCCCGGCATCTCGCCCCGTTGACTACCGTCAGCGCAGCGCCATACTGGCCGCAGGGTGCGGCCCGGCCGGACCCGGCGACCGCAGGGAGGTCCGTCCCATGACGCTGAGCGCCCCGCTCCTCTCCCCCTCCGCCCACGTCGACTCCTTCTGCCGCGACCACCTGCCCCCGCCAGGGCAGTGGCCGGTCATCGACCTCGGCGACCTCGGCTACCCCGAGCGGCTCAACTGCGCCACGGAGCTCCTCGACGGCACGATCGCCCGGTTCGGCCCCGAACGCCCCTGCGTGCGGGCGCCCGGCGGCCCGGCCTGGACCTACGGGGAGCTGCGCGACCGGGCCGACCGCATCGCCGGCGTGCTCGCCGAGGAGCTGGGCGTCGTCCCCGGCAACCGGGTGCTGCTGCGCGGCTTCAACGGCCCCGACCTGGTCGCCTGCTGGTTCGCCGTCCTCAAGGCCGGCGCTGTCGCGGTCACCACGATGCCGGTGCTGCGCGCCGGCGAGCTCGCCACCATCGGCGAGATGTGCCGCCCGGCCGTCGCGCTGTGCGACGCCCGGCTGACCGACGACCTCGCGCGCGCCGCCGTCCCCGGGCTGACCGTCGTCACCTACGGCGGCGAGGGCCCCGACGACCTCACCGCACGGGCCGCCGCGCGCGGCCCCGGCGGCTTCCCCGACGTCGCCACCGCGGCCGACGACGTGGCGCTCATGGCGTTCACCTCGGGCACCACCGGCCGGCCGAAGGCGACCCTGCACTTCCACCGCGACGTGCTCGCCATCGCCGACACGTCTCCGCCGAGGTCCTGCGGCCCGAGCCGGACGACGTCTTCACCGGCAGCCCGCCCATCGCGTTCACCTACGGCCTCGGCGGCCTGGTGGTCTTCCCGCTGCGCGCCGGCGCGAGCGCGCTGCTGCTCGAGCACCCCTCCCCCGACCTGCTCGCCGACGCGGTCGCCGAGCACGGGGCCACGGTGCTGTTCACCGCGCCGACGGCCTACAAGGCGATCGTCGCCGGTGGGCGCGGGCACCGGCTGGCCGGCCTGCGCCGCGCGGTGTCGGCCGGCGAGTCGATGCCGGCCGCCGTCTGGCACGGCGTGCACGAGGCCAGCGGGGTGCGGGTCATCGACGGGATCGGGTCGACGGAGATGCTGCACATCTTCATCGCCGCGGCCGACGACGACATCCGCCCCGGGTCGACCGGCCGCGCCGTCCCCGGGTACACCGCCGCCGTCCTCGACGACGACGGCCGGCCGGTGCCCGACGGCACCGAGGGGCACCTCGCCGTCCGCGGCCCCACCGGCTGCCGCTACCTGGACGGCGACCGGCAGGAGGTCTACGTCCGGCACGGGTGGAACTACACCGGCGACACCTACGTCCGGGACGCCGACGGGTACTTCACCTACCGCGCCCGCACCGACGACATGATCATCTCGGCCGGGTACAACATCGCCGGGCCGGAGGTCGAGCAGGCGCTGCTGAGCCACCCCGAGGTCGTCGAGTGCGCGGTCGTCGGAGCACCGGACCCCGAGCGCGGCACGATCGTCAAGGCGTTCGTCGTGCTCAACCCCGAGCGCACCCGCGAGGTGCCGGCCGAGGAGCTCCAGGCCCACTGCAAGCAGGTGATCGCGCCGTACAAGTGCCCGCGCGCGGTCGAGTTCCGCACCGAGCTCCCCCGCACGAGCACCGGCAAGCTGCAGAGGTTCCGGCTCCGGTGAGCACCGGCATGCGCATCGCGGTGGTCGGCGGCGGGCCGGGCGGCCTCTACCTCGCGGCCCTGGCCAAGCAGCTGGACCCGGCGCGCGAGATCACGGTGTGGGAGCGCAACGCCCCCGACGACACCTTCGGCTTCGGCGTCGTCTTCTCCGACGAGACCCTCGGCGGCATCGAGCACGCCGACCCGACGGTCCACCGGGAGATGGAGCGGCACTTCGCCCGGTGGGACGACATCGACGTCCACCACCGCGGCCGGGTGACCACCTCCGGCGGGCACGGGTTCGCCGCGATGAGCCGCAGGGAGCTGCTCGCCGTCCTGCAGCGCCGCTGCGCCGACCTCGGCGTGCCGGTGCACTTCCGCACCGAGGCGCCAGACCCCGAGCAGCTGCGCCGCGAGCACGACCTCGTGGTCGCCGCGGACGGCGCCCGATCGGCGCTGCGCACCCGCTACGCCGACGTGTTCCGGCCGACGTTCGAGACCCGCCGCTGCCGCTACATGTGGCTGGGCACCGACCTGGTCTTCGAGGCCTTCAAGTTCTACGTCGAGGAGACGCCGCACGGCGTCATGCAGATCCACGGCTACCCCTACGACCGCACCGGCAGCACGTTCATCGTGGAGTGCCACGAGGAGGTGTGGCAGCGCGCCTTCGGGGACGTCGCCGCTCTCGACCTGCCGCCCGGCGAGAGCGACACCAAGTCGATCGCGCTGGTCGAGCAGCTGTTCGCCGGCGTGCTCGGCGGCCACCGGGTGTTCGCCAACAACTCCAAGTGGCTGAACTTCCTGTCCCTGCGCAACGAGACCTGGCGGCACGACAACGTGGTGCTGCTCGGCGACGCCGCGCACACCGCGCACTTCTCCATCGGCTCCGGCACCAAGCTGGCGATGGAGGACGCCCTCGCCCTGGCCGCCTGCCTGCACGAGCAGCCGGACGTCGACGCCGCGCTGTCGGCCTACGAGGCCGAGCGCCGGCCGGTGGTGCTCTCCACCCAGCGCGCCGCCCAGGCCAGCCTCGAGTGGTTCGAGGACATCGGCCGCTACGTCCACCAGGACCCCGAGCAGTTCGCGTTCAACATCATCACCCGGAGCCGGCGGGTCACCCACGACAACCTGCGGCTGCGCGACCCCGAGTTCGTGGCCGGCGTCGACGCCTGGTTCGCCCGGACCCAGTCGGAGCCGGCCCAGCCGCGCCCGCCGATGTTCCACTCGTTCCGGCTCGGCGGCCTGGAGCTGAAGAACCGCGTGATCGTCTCGGCGATGGACATGTACTCGGCCGTCGACGGGCTGCCCACCGACTTCCACCTGGTCCACCTGGGCAGCAAGGCGCTGGGCGGCGCCGCGCTGGTGATGACCGAGATGGTCTGCGTCTCCCCCGAGGGCCGGATCACGCCCGGCTGCACCGGCTTCTACACACCGGACCAGGAGGCGGCCTGGACCCGGGTGGTCGACTTCGTGCACGGCGCCACCGACGCGCGGATCGGCGTCCAGCTCGGGCACTCCGGCCGCAAGGGCTCGACCAAGCTGATGTGGGAGGGCATCGACGAGCCGCTGCCGGAGGGCAACTGGGACGTCGTCGGCCCCTCGGCCGTCCCCTACTCCCCCGCCAACGCCGTGCCCCGCGAGCTGTCCGAGACCGAGCTGTCGGTGATCCGCGAGCAGTTCGTCGACAGCGCCCGCGCCGCGGCCCGGGCCGGCTTCGACGTCCTCGAGCTGCACTGCGCGCACGGCTACCTGCTGTCGTCGTTCATCTCGCCGCTGGCCAACCACCGCACCGACCGCTACGGGGGCCCGCTGGAGAACCGGCTGCGCTTCCCGCTGGAGGTCTTCGACGCCGTCCGCGCGGCCTGGCCGGCGGAGCGGCCGATGACCGTGCGCATCTCGGCGACCGACTGGTGCGAGGGCGGCACCGACGTCGACGACGCCGTCGCCGTGGCCCGGGCCTTCGCCGAGCACAGCGCCGACGGCATCGACGTCTCCACCGGCCAGGTGGTGAAGAACGAGCGGCCGGCCTTCGGCCGCAGCTACCAGACGCCGTACGCCGACCGGATCCGCAACGAGGTCGGCCGCGAGTTCGGCGTCGCGGTGATCGCCGTCGGGGCCATCTCCAGCTGGGACGACGTCAACTCCATCCTGCTCGCCGGCCGCGCGGACCTCTGCGCGCTGGGCCGGCCGCACCTCTACGACCCGCAGTGGACGCTGCACGCCGCCGCGGACCAGGGCTACACCGGGCCCGGCGCGCAGTGGCCGGCGCCGTTCCGGGCCGGCAGCCGACCGCCGCAGACCGGCCGCACCGACGGCCCGCGGCCGCGGCTGCAGCTGATCCGGACGGGCGGGACGGGCACGCGGCACGCACGCTGGCGGCCGTGAGCCCCTCTCATCCCCTGCTGCGCATCGGCGGGCCGGCGCTGTTCGTCCTGCTCTGGAGCACCGGGTTCGTGGGGGCCAAGTACGGGCTGCCCTACGCCGAGCCGTTCACCTTCCTCGCGCTCCGGCTGGCCGTCGCCGCCGCGCTGCTGGCCGGTCTGGCCCTGGCGCTGCGCTCGGCCCGGCCCGCACGGCCCGCCCAGTACGGGCACGCCGCGCTGGTCGGGGTCCTGCTGCACGCGGGCTACCTCGGCGGGGTCTTCTACGGCATCTCCCTCGGAGTACCGGCGGGGGTGTCGGCGGTGGTGGTCAGCCTGCAGCCGGTGCTGGTCGCGGTCCTCGCCGCCCGCCTACTCGGTGAGCGGGCCAGCGCCCGGCAGTGGGCCGGCCTGCTGCTCGGGGTGGCCGGCGTGGCCCTCGTCGTCGGGCCGGGCGTCGTCTCCGCCGGGTCGACCGCACCCCTGCCGGTCACGGGGGTGCTCGCCTGCGTCGTCGCCCTCGCGGCCGGGACCGCCGGCACCCTGTACCAGAAGCGGCACGGCGACACGGTGCCGCTGGTCTGGGGCACCGCGGTCCAGTACGCCGCCGCGTCCGCGCTGCTGCTGGCGATCGCCCTCGCCACCGAGGACCTGACCATCCGGTGGACCGGTGAGTTCGTCGCGGCGTTCGTCTGGCTGGTCGTCGTGCTCTCCCTGGGCGCCGTGCTCCTGCTGCTGCTCCTGCTCCGCCACGGCACGGCGGCCGGCGTGTCCAGCCTGTACTACCTCGTCCCGCCGGCCACCGCGGTGGAGGCCTACCTGCTCTTCGGTGAGCGGCTGTCGGCCGTCTCGCTGGCCGGCATCGCGGTGACCACGGTGGGGGTCGCGCTGGTGGTCGCTCCCGGCGCGCCGCCGTGAGCCGGCGGCGACCTGACGGTTCATCGGGCCAGCCGCGCGGCGACGTCCTCCCGCAGTGCCTTCTTGTCCACCTTGCCGACCTTGGTGGTGGCCAGCTCGCCGACCACCTCCAGCCGCTCGGGCCACTTGTAGCGGGCCACCCCGGCGGCGGCCATCGCGTCCCGCAGCTCGGCGAGGGTCAGCGCGGCACCGGGCCGGAGGACGGCGTACAGGCAGACCCGCTCGCCGAGGTCGGCGTCCGGCATCGCGACCGCGGCGGCCTGGGCCACCTGCGGCAGCGCGTAGGCGAGGTTCTCCACCTCCTCGGCGCTGATCTTCTCGCCGCCCCGGTTGATCATGTCCTTGTCCCGGCCCTCGACGACGAGGTTGCCGTCCGGCCGCCGGCGGACCACGTCCCCGCTGCGGTACCAGCCGTCCGGCGTGAAGGCGCGCGCATTCTGCTCCGGCGCCCGGTAGTAGCCGCGCGGCGTGTACGGGCCGCGGGTGAGCAGCGCGCCGGGGACGCCGTCGGGCAGGTCCGCCCCCGCCTCGTCGACGATGCGCACCTCGTCGCCCGGGCTCAGCGGCCGGCCCTGGGTCGCGCAGACGACCTCCTCGGGGTCGTCGAGGCGGGTGTAGTTGAGCAGCCCCTCCGCCATGCCGAACACCTGCTGGAGCGTGCAGCCGAGGACCGGTCGGACGGTGCGGGCCACCTCGTCGGCCAGCCGCGCGCCGCCGACCTGCAGCAGCTCCAGCGAGGCCAGCTGCCCGGACCCGGCCTCCGCGGCGTGCGAGAGCCAGCGCTGGGCGACCGCGGGCACCGCGGCGGTGACCGTCACCCCCTCCTCGGCGACGACGGCGAAGGTCCGCTCCGGCTCCGGGGAGGGCAGCATCACGACCCGCCCGCCGGCCAGGAGCGTGCCGAGGATGCCGGGGCAGGCCAGCGGGAAGTTGTGCGACGCCGGCAGTGCGGTCAGGTACACGGTGCCCGGACCGAGGCCGCACAGCTCGGCGCTGGCCCGGGCGTTGTAGGCGTAGTCGTCGTGGGTCCGGGCGATGAGCTTGGGCAGCCCGGTGGTGCCGCCCGACAGCAGGAAGACCGCCACGCTCCGGGCGGCGGGCTCGTCGGCGTCCCAGCGGGTGCGCACCGCGGCGGCGTCGTCCGGCTCGGCGCACAGCGCGGTGAGGTCGAGCGAGCCGGGCGCGACGGGGTCGCCGACGACGAGCACCGACCGCAGCGTGTCCGACCCGGCCACCAGGTCGGCGGCCATCGCCTGGTGGTCGAAGCCGCGCAGCGTCGAGGGGACGGCGAGCGCCGCGGCCTCGGCGTGCGCGGCGAGGTACGCCAGCTCGTGCCCGCGGTGGGCGGGCAGGGCCATGACCGGCACGATCCCGGCCCGCAGGCACGCCATGGTGAGGACGACGAACTCCCAGCAGTTGGGCAGCTGGACGACGATGCGGTCCTCGCGGGCCAGGCCCAGGTCGTCGACCAGCCGGGCGGCCAGCGCGTCGGCCCGGGCGGCCAGGGAACGGGAGGTCAGCCGGACGTCGCCGTCCACCAGCGCGATCGCGTCGGGCCGGGCGTCGGCGGCCTCGATGAGCTCGGCGCCCAGGGCGCGGCCCCGCCACCACCCCCGCTCGGCGTACTCCCGCGCCAGCTCCTCCGGCCAGGGCACCGTGCCCTCGGCGAGCCGGCTCACGGCCGCAGCTCCCCGGGCCGTGCGGCGACCAGGTCGGTGCGGCCGGAGAGGACGGCGGTCGTCGCGACGTCGTCGTCGGCGTCCTCCACCAGCAGGCTGAGCGCGCCGTGGTCGAGCCGGGCCGCCTCGCACAGCAGCCGCCGGGTCAGCGGGGTGCCCCCGGCGACGGCCACGAGCGCGGTGCCCGCCCGCACCCCGGCCGCCACGGCCTCCAGCGCCGGCGGCAGGTCGGACTCGTCGTCGGGGGCGGCCACGGCCAGGGCCCAGGGCGCGCCGCCGGCCGGCCCGGGCGCCAGCGGGAGGGCCGCGCCGGGGAGCC
>NZ_JALPKP010000095.1:0-8243 GCF_051383635.1 Geodermatophilus sp. CPCC 205506
GCGCCGGCGCACCGGCACAGCCCTGGCGCGGTCCGCTGGGTCCTCGAGGGCGAGGGCGTCTGGTCGCCGGTCCAGGCGACGCGGACCACCACCCACGCCGCGCCGTGCCGGTGCCCGGTGAGCACCGCCGAGGTGCCGGCCTGCGGCGGCAGCGCCGCCGCCCACACCCGCCAGGCCTCCAGCACCCGCGGGGTGTCGTCGGCGGACCAGCGCAGCTCGCCGGCCAGCAGCGCGCCGCCGCCGAGCAGGTCGAGCTCGACCGCGGTCACCGGGCCCGGCACGCCCGCGCCGCCGCGCACACCCCAGAACAGCTCGGCGTGCTCGGTGGGGGTCACCCGGCGCAGCGTGCCGTCGCCGGTGACCAGCTCGACCGCTCGTACCCGGTCCGAGGCCACGCCGTAGGTCCGGGCCAGCGGCCCCACTCCCCCGCCGGTGACCGAGTCGGCGACCCGCTCGGTCTCCGCGGCGCCGGTGAGCGGGGCGAGGGAGTGCGGCGCCGCCGCGTCGAGGAGCCGTCGCCAGCGCACCCCGGCGCCCACCCGGGCCCAGCCCTCGGGCGAGACGGTGACCTCGTCGAGGCCGTCCGGGTCGACCAGCAGCGCCCGCGCCGAGGTGCCGGGCGGGGTGTCGTCGCCGCGGACCGCCACCGCCACCCCGTGCCGGCCGGCCAGCCGCACGGTGGCCACCACGTCGGCGGCCGCGGCGGCGCGGACGACGCCGTCCCGGAGGCCGGCGGCCGGGGACAGCCGGGCGCCCAGCAGGGCGGTGAGGTCGGCCGGGAGGACGGCGGGGGGAAGGGGCACGGGCTTCTCCGGGGTGCGGTGAGCGGACACCGGGAGGGTGGCAACGACCCCTTGGCCGGGCCTTGCCCACCGCTTGGGCAGCAGGTCGGCCCCGGAACCCGGGCGCTTGCCCCCTACGCTGCGCACCGATGACCGGCACCTCGTTCCGCGTGCTCGGGCCCGTGGAGGTCTGGCGCGACGGCCGTCCCCTCGTCAACCCGACTCCGCGACATCGCGCCGTCCTCGCCGCCCTGCTGGTCGACGCCGGGCGGCCCGTCGCCTTCGACCTGCTCGTCGACCGGGTGTGGAGCGGGCAGCCTCCCGGCTCGGTGGCGGCGACCCTGCAGGCGGTCGTGTCCCGGCTGCGCCGCGAGCTGGAGCCGGACAGCCGGCCCGGAGCGTGGACGCTGCTGCTCACCCGCGAGCCCGGCTACCAGCTGGCCGTCGACCCCGACGACGTCGACGCGCTGCGCTTCCTCCGGCTGCTGCGCACCGCCCGCGGGCTGGCCGCGCGCGACGACGTCGAGGGCGCCCGGGCCGCGGTCGCCGAGGGGCTGGCGCTGTGGCGGGGGCCCGCCTACGCCGACGTCGCCGCCACCTTCGCCGGTGAGGAGTCCGAGCGGCTGGAACAGGCCCGGCTGGACGCCCGGGAGCTGGCCGCGGAGCTGGACCTGCGGATGGGCCGGCACGCCGAACTCGTCGACGACCTGCGGGAGCTGGTGCGGGGCGAGCCGCTGCGCGAGGGCCTGCGCGCCTCGCTGATGCTGGCGCTCTACCGGGCCGGCCGCCAGGCCGAGGCGCTCGAGGCGTACGCCGAGGGCCGCCGGCTGCTCGCCGAGGGGCTCGGCGTCGACCCGGGCCGCCCGCTGCAGGCGCTCCACGAGCGGATCCTGCGCCAGGACCCCGCGCTGGCCACGCCCGCCCCGGCACCGGTGGTCGCGCCGCCGCCGGTGCCGCCGGCCCGGCCGGCCGCGCTGGTCCTCCCGCCGCTGCCGGTGCCGCTGACCGCCTTCGTCGGCCGCGCCCGGGAGCTGGAGGCGCTGGCTGCGGCGCTCGCCGGCCGACGCCTGGTGACCCTGGTCGGCCCCGGTGGCAGCGGCAAGACCCGGCTCGCCCTGGAGGCCGCGCGCCGCCGGGCGGCCGGCGCACCGCCGGCCGCGCTGGTCGAGCTGGCCGAGGTGGAGGACCCCGACCTGGTCGCCGGGCAGGTCGCCACCGTCCTCGGCGTCAGCCTCACCGGCGGCGACCCCGTGGGCGCGGTGGCGACCGCGCTGCAGGACCGGCCGCTGCTGCTCCTGCTCGACAACTGCGAGCACGTCGTCGAGGCCGCGGCCGCCTGTGCGCCGCCCTCCTCCCTCGGTGCGCCGAGCTGCGGGTCCTCGCCACCTCCCGGGAGCCACTGGGCCTGCCCGGCGAGGCGGTGCAGCCCTGCGGGCCGATGCCCGCGGGCAGCCCCGGCAGCGACGCCGAGCAGCTGTTCCTCGACCGCGCCCGCCTGGCCGCGCCGCACCTGGCCGACCCGTCGGCCGAGGAGCTGGACCAGGTCCGCGGGCTGTGCGCCGCCCTCGACGGGCTCCCGCTGGCCGTCGAGCTGGCCGCCGCGTGCCTGACCACCCTCCCGCTGGCCGAGGTCGCCGGCCGCGTCGACGACCGGTTCACGCTCCTGGCCGGAGGGTGGCGGACCGCGCCGCCGCACCAGCGCACGTTGGCCGCGACCGTGCAGTGGAGCGTCGACCTGCTCTCCCCCGCCGAGCTGGCCGTCTTCCGCGCGGTCTCGGTGCTGCCGGGCAGCTTCGGGCCGGACGCGGTCGCCGCGCTGGCCGGCCCGGACGTCGCGGGCGGCACGCTGGAGCTGCTGCGGGTGCTGGTCGCCAAGTCGCTGGTGGAGCTCGACCACGGCGAGGGCCGCTACCGGATGCTGGAGACGCTGCGGCAGTACGCCGAGCAGGGCCTCTACGACGGCGCCGCGCGGCGGTTGCGCGACCGGCACGCGGGCTTCGTCGTCGAACTCACCGAGCGGCTGGAGCCGACCCTGCGCCGGCCGGAGTGGACCGCCAGCGCCCGGCGCCTGGACGCCGAGCAGCCAGGGCTGCGGGCGGCGCTGGCGCACACGCTGGCCACCGGGCAGGGCGAGGCGGCGCTCCGGATCGGGGCGGCGCTGAGCTGGTGGTGGTACCGCCGCGGCCACGTGCAGGAGGGCCGCCGGTGGCTCGGCGCCGCGCTGGAGGCCACCCCCGGCGCGCCGGCGTCGGTGCGCAGCGGGGCACTGCTCGGCGACGCCCTGCTGGCCTACCTCTCCGGGGACGTCGCCTCGCTGTTCGACCGGACCAACGAGATCGTCACCGCCGCCCCGGACGAGCGCGACGGCGTCCTCGCGCTGGCCCTGGTGCTGCGCGGCTTCGTCCGGGCGCTGCTCGGCCGGACCGACGCCGAGGGCGACGTCTCGCAGGACATCGCCCGCGGCCTCGAGCTGGCCCAGGCGTCGGGCATCGAGTGGGTGCAGGCCGAGATCGCGATGACGCTCGGGCAGTTCGCCCGGGTCGCCGGCGACGCCGACGCGGCCCTGGCGCACCTCGCCGCGGCCGAGCGGCTCGCCCTGGACCTCGGCCACTCGTGGGCGCACTCGTCGGTGCTGTGGATCCGGGCCAAGGTGCTCACCGACTTGGGCCGGGCCGACGAGGCGCTGGCGCAGCTGTGGCGGATGGTCGACCTCACGCACCGCGAGGGCGACGCCACCGGCACGCTGGCGGGGCTGCTCACCGCGGTGGGCGCCGCGACCGCCGGCGGCCGCCCGCGCGACGGCGCCGTCCTGCTGGGTGCGGTGCAGGCCTGCGCCCGGCGGGTCGGCTACGACCCGCTGCGGATGGACCCGACGGACGGGCAGCGCTACGTCGAGGGCACCCGCGCCGCGCTGCACCCCGACGAGTACGCCGCCGCGCTGGCCGAGGGCTCGGCGCTGGACCTGGGCGGCGCCAGCGCCCGGGTGGGGCGGCTGGCCGGGGAGGCCCGGGCGTAGAGACCTGCACGGAACGCGTCGGCGGGCTCCGCGCGGGCCTGCGTGCCAGGCTCGGGGGCATGGCCTTCGACCTGCACCGAGCCGACGGCGAAGTGATCCGCTTCGACAACGACGCCCGCTTCAGCTTCACCGCCACCGGTCACCTCGTCGTCTACGACGGCGGTGGCAACAAGACCGTGTTCAGCCACCACAGCTGGAACTGGCTCGAGGAGCCGGTCCCCCCGCCCGCGGACTGACGCCCGGCAGCGCTCAGGCGGGGAACGGCAGGCCGAGCTGCGGGACCGGCGGGCCCGCGGCCCGGTGCCTCACGCGCCGCGCCGCCCTCTGCCGGTGCGCCGTGCGCGCGGCGTGCAGCGCCCGGGCCTCCTCCGTGCCGGGGGCCGCGAAACCGTCCGCGGTCAGCCGGCAGGCCGCCAGCCGGACCCAGCGCGTCCGGTCGTCGACGTCCCGGACGCCCACCGAGAGACCCACGTGGTGCCGCCGGAGGGCCACGGCGACGCCGCGGACGGCGACCTCGGTGACCGCGGCGGCCTCGGCCCCGGGGCCGTAGAGCCAGGTGACGTGCCGGTGCCTCCTGCGGAGGTGGTCGTCGCGCTCGCGCCAGGCGGTGTCCGGCAGCGGCGCGAGCTGCACCTCGAGGACGACACCGAGCTCGTCCACGACGACGTGCAGGCCGCTGTGCCCGCCGGGATCGGGACCCCGCTCCAGCCGCGCGTCGTGCCCCTGCCCGGCCAGCCACGCGGTGAGGGCGGGCTGGTACCGCAGGTGCTCGTACGCGCGTCCGGCGTCGGCCTCGGTCAGTGCGCACCGGGCGCCGCCGGGATGGCCGAAGGACGGCCGGCCCCCGCCCGGGGCCTGCAGCACCAGCCGCCCGCCGCAGCCCCCCGCCCGGGTGGAGCACCAGAACCCACCGCGGTGGTGCCGCGCGAGCCGGCCGGCGTCGAGGCGGTCCTCCGGTGCGGGCACCGCGTTCTCCCCGGCCGGTCCGTCCGTGACCGCCCACAGCAGCTCGCCGGTCACCGGTGCCTCCCCTCTCGCCGCAGTGGCACGAGGATGCGCCCGGGGTCCGACAGAACCGGACCGCCGCCCGGTGCGCCGGGGTCACGGGCCCGGCCGGGAGGACCGGCGCGAGGTGGCGCAGCTCCGGGTCCCGGCCGGTCAGTCCGGCGCGGACGCGCCGCCGTTGCGGGAGGTCACCTCGGCCAGCAGGGCGCCGGCCACGTCCGCGACGGAGCGGCCGGAGCGGCGGGCCGCGTCGGCGAGCCGGCCGAAGGCCTCCTGCGGACCGGTCGCGCCCCGGGCGAGCAGCACACCGGTCGCCTGCCCGACGGCGTCCCGGGTGACCAGCGCCCCGGTCAGCTGCCGGCTCAGGCGGCGGGCCTCCCGCAGGCTCTGCGCGTTGGCCAGCAGGATCCCGGCCTGCGCGGCGAGCAGGCGCATGACGTGCTCGTCGTGCGGGCCGTAGTGCTGGGGGCGCTCGCTGTAGACCTTCATGGCGCCGATCGACTCTCCGGTCACCAGCAGCGGAGCACTCAGGACCGACCGGACCCCCAGTTGGCCGGCGGCGTCGTTCCAGCGGGGCCAGCGTGCGTCGGTGGTGGTGTCGTCGATGCGGACGAGCTCGCGGGTTCTCCAGGCGGTGAGGCACGGCCCCTCGTCGAGCTCGTACTGCAGGGCATCGGCCTGCTCGACGAGCCGGTCGGACGCCGCCCGCGAGCGCTTGCCGTGCTCGTCGACGACGGTGACCGCGGCGCCGAGCGTGCCGGCGGTGGTGGTCGCGGCCAGGCTCGTCACCAGCTCCAGGGCGGTGTCGACGGTCTCGTGGGAGAGCACCAGCCCGGCCATCTGGGCGAGAGCGGCGCCCAGCTCCACGGGGGGCAATCCACCGGGGGCCCCGGCTCGGGCCGGTGCCGGCTCGCCGGCCGGGTCGGTCACGGCCGGTCCCGTCGTGCGGCCCCGCGGCCGGGCAGCTCGCCGGTCCGCACCAGGTCCTCGGCGACGTCGCGCGCCTTGCGGTTGCTGTGCATCGAGGCGTCGGCGAGCATCCGGAAGGCCTGGTCGGGGGTCAGCTTGTGCCGCTCGATCAGGATGCCCTTCGCCTGCTCGATGACCGACCGGAACTCCATCGCGCTCTGGAGGTGCGCGGCGAGCTCGCGCGCGTCCTGGAGGGTGTCGATGTTGGTCAGCACGACGCCGGCGTAGGCGGCGAACTCGGTGGCGGCCCGCCGGGCGTCGTCGGTGAAGGCGCCCGCCGAGGGGGCGTAGACGTTCAGCCCGGCGGTCAGGTGGGCGACGGGCACGGGCACGGCGATCGAGCTCAGTGCGCCGCGGTCGAGGAGGGCCGGGACGTACGCAGGCCACCGGCTCTCCGCCCGGGCGTCGGCGATCTCGACGAGGTGGCCGCCGACCGCGGCGTCGAGACACGGGCCGTGGCCCTGCGCGTACTGCAGCTCGTCGAGCTCGGCGGCCATCGGCCCGGTGGCGGCCGCCGTCGTCGGCCGGTCACCGCGCACCAGCGTGATCGATGCCTCCGCGCCCTCCGGCATCGCCCGCCGGACCAGGTCGACCACCCGCTGCAGCACCGACTGGGGGCTCTCCTCGGCGAGCAGCAGCCGGTGCAGTTCGCCCAGGGCGAGTTCCGCTCCCGGCGCGCTCCGGGGGTCCGCGGGACCGGTCACGCGTGTGGTCCTCTCGCCTCGTCCCGGCCTCGTGACCGGTGGGCGTTGAGTACGGTACCCGACATTGCCGGGCCGGGTCGGCGCGTGCGCCGGCGCCCTCGACGTCGATCCAGTGGTCGTCCAGACGACTGCAAGACGCGGCCGCGAGCGTCCCCGGCCATGACGACCTCCGCACCGACCTCCCGACCCGCCACCCTCCGCCGCCCCCAGGGCTGGCGGTCGGCCCTGCTGGCCTCCGGCCTCACCATGCTCGCCGGCGGCGCCCTGCACCCCGACGCCGACGCCCGGGACTCCCTGCGCGAGGAGCTGGCGGTGATGACCGCCGACGGCCGCTGGGTGCCCGGGCACGCCCTGCTGGTGATCGGCACCGTGCTGCTGGCCGGCGGGCTGTGGGCGGCCCGCCGCCGGCAGGTCTGGCCGGCGGCGGCCGACCGCGGCCTGGCCGTGGCAGCGGCGGCCCTCGCGCTCTACGCGGTGGAGACGGTGTTCCACCTCGCCGCCGCCGTCGACAGCTCCGCGCTGCACGCCGGCCACGCCGCCCCGGTCGCGTTCACCCACGTCGGGCTCGCCGCCGTGCTCTACCCGGTCAGCGGCCTGGCCGTCGTCCTCCTGGCCGCGACGCTCGCCCGGGTCCAGAGCGGGGTGCGGCGCGCCGTCGCACTCCTCGGCGTGGCCGGCGGCCTGGCGCACGCCGCGTCGGTGCCGCTCACCCTGGTCCGGCCGGACACGGAGTTCACCCCGGTGTTCGCCGCCGCGGGCGTGCTGCTGGCGCTCTGGGCGCTGGGCACCGCCGTCACCGGCGCGCCGGCGCGGGACACCGCGGCGCCCCGGGAGGTCGAGCCGGTCGGCTGACCGCGGGACACCGGCCACGCGGCGCCCGGGCTCCCCCGGGCGCCGCTGCGTGTCCGGAGGACAGCGGCGCCCCTAGCATCCGCGCCGTGCAGGTGCGCGTGTTCGGCGAGCTGGCCGTCCTGGTCGACGGCGTCCCGGCCGACCTCGGCGGGCCCAAGCCCCGGGCGCTGCTCGCCCTGCTGGTCGCCGCCGAGGGCCGGCCGGTGTCGGTGTCCCACCTGGTCGACCAGATCTGGGGCGAGCAGCCGCCGTCGCGCGTGGAGGCCTCGCTGCAGTCCTACGTCGCCCGCCTGCGCCGGGAGCTGGAGCCGGCCCGGCGGGCGCGCGCCACGGACGACCGGCTGCGGACCCATCCCGGGGGCTACTCCCTCGCCCTCGCCGGCGAGCACGTGGACGCGCGCCGGTTCGCCGAGCTCATCCGGCACGCGCGATCCGACGCGCCGGCCGACCCGGACCGGGCGGAGGCGCTGCTCGACGAGGCGCTGTCGCTGTGGCGGGGCGACCCCTACGCCGGGCTGACGGAGGGCAGCGCGTCGCTGGCGGCCGAGGCGCTCCGGCTCACCGAGCTGCGACTGACCGCGCTGGAGGACCTCTGGGAGCTGCGCACCCGGCGCGACGACCGCGCCGCCGCCGCGGAACTGGAGCAGCTGGTCGGGCAGCACCCCTCCCGGGAGCGGCTGTGGGGGCTGCTCGCCCTCGCCCAGTACCGCGCCGGCCGGCAGGCCGACGCGCTGGGCAGCCTGCGCCGGGCGCGGGAGCACCTGGCCGAGGAGCTCGGCATCGACCCCGGACCCGACCTGCGGGCGCTGGAGGCGTCGATCCTGCGCCAGGACCCCGGCCTGCTGCCGCGGCCGTCGGCGCCGGGCCGTCCCGCGCCGCGGCCCCCGGCGCCGCGCCGTCCGGACGAGCCGGCGC
>NZ_JALPKP010000096.1:0-7961 GCF_051383635.1 Geodermatophilus sp. CPCC 205506
CGCTCGCCGCGCCCGTCCCCGCCGCGGCCGCGGAGCCGGCGCTGCCGCCCCGGCCGGCCCCGCGGGAACCGCCGCGCGGCGTCGTGGACCGGCTGCCCGGCGAGGGGAGCTCGCTGGCGCTCACCATCGACGACGGCACCAGCTCCGACGTGGTCGCCTCCTTCTGCACGTTCGCGGCCGACAGCGGCGTCCGGCTGACCTTCTTCCCCAACGGGATGTACCGCGCCTGGGAGGAGAACGGCGAGCTGCTGCAGCCGCTGATCGACTCGGGCCAGGTGGCCATGGGCAACCACACCTGGTCCCACCCCGACATCACCACGCTGGGCGACGACGAGGTCGCCGAGGAGATCGGCCGCAACCGCGACTGGCTGGCCAGCACCTTCGGCGTCCGCGACACCCCGTTCTTCCGCCCGCCGTTCGGTGCGCACGACGACCGGACCGACCGGATCTCCGCCGCGGCCGGGCACCCGACGATCGCCCTCTGGAACGGGACCCTGGGGGACCACCGGCCGATCACGCCGGCGGAGCTCATGGCCGCCGCGCGCGAGTGGTTCGCCGGCCAGGCGATCATCGTCGGCCACGCCAACCAGCTGACCGTCGCCTCCGTCTACGACGAGCTGCTGGACCTCATCGCCGAGCGCGAGCTGCAGACGGTGACCCTCGCCGACGTGTGGGCCGCGCCGAGCCTGGCCCACGTCGTCTCGACCTCCGGCTCGGCGCCCATCTCCTGACCGTCTGCTCGACCTGCGGGGGGCCCCGTTGTGGACGAGGCTGGCCAGCGACGCACGGGCGCACAGACGGAGGAGCGGATGGTCGGCAGCGGGACGTTGGCGGGGCGCGTCGCCCTGGTCACCGGCGGGGCGAGCGGCCTGGGCCGGGCCACGTGCCTGGCGCTGGCGGAGGCCGGCGCGCACGTGGCGATCGCCGACATCGACGCGGCGGGCAGCGAGCAGACCGGCAAGCTCGTGGCCGAGGCGGGCGGCACGGCCGACGTCGTCCCGCTCGACGTCACCGACGACGCCAGCCGGCGGCAGGTCGTGCAGCGGCTGTTCGACGAGCACGGCGACGCCTTCGACCTGCTGGTGAACGTGGCCGGCATCGACCGGCCCGGCTACGTCACCGACATCGATCTGGCCGACTACCAGCGGGTGATGGCGGTCAATTGCGAGGGGCCGGTCTTCCTGACCAGCGAGTTCATGAAGCGGGTCCAGCACCTGCCCGAGGGGCGCACCGCCGACGTCGTGCACATCGTGTCGCTGTCGGCGATCACCTCCGGCAGCGGTGCCATCGCCTACAACGGCTCCAAGGCCGGCTTCCTCAACGCGACCCGGTGCATCCAGAGGGAGCTGCGCGAGAAGGCCGTCCGGCAGCCGGACGGCTCGGAGCGGCCGTTCCCGTGCCGGGTGCAGAGCGTCATCCCGGCCGCGATGGACACCCCGATGATGGAGCAGTGGGGCATCCCGTCCCACCTGATGATGCCGCCGTCGGCCGTGGCCGAGATGGTCCGGTACCTCGTCACGCTGCACCCGGCGGCCTTCGTGCCGGAGATGCAGATCGTCCCGCGACTCGAACCCAACTTCCCCCGCTGACCTGCGGTGCCCGCAAGGAGGAGGCGCGGCATGAGCTCCACCGACCCCGACGACCCCACCCCCGACAGCGCGATGGCCTCGGGCACCGACGCCGGTGAGCCGGGCGGCCACCTCGGCCCGGGCGACCTCGCCCCGGACGAGGAGCGGCTGCTCGCCGCCCTCGAGCGCGATGCCCTCGGCGGGTCGCTCTCCCCGGAGGAGACGGCCGCCGAGGTGCGGGCGGCGGAGGACGAGGCGCCGCTGCCGGCCGAGGGCGGCGACCAGGGCGACGGGTTGTCCGCCCGGTTCACCGCCCCGCCGGAGCCCGACTGACTCCGAGCCGGACGGCGACCAGGGCCACGTCGTCCTCCGCGTCGTCGGTGAGCAGCCGGGCGAGCACCTCGTCGCAGACCTCGCCGACCGGCCGGTCGGCGAGGCTCGCCAGCTCGGCGGCCAGCCGGTCGACGCCGTCGTCGAACCCCTGGTCGCGGCGCTCGACCAGGCCGTCGGTGTAGAGCAGCACGGTCGAGCCCGGCTCGAGCAGCGCCTCGCACTCGGGCCGCACCGCGGCCGGGTCGACGCCCAGCAGCAGGCCGGCGCGGGGCGCGGTGAGCGCGCGCGCCACGCCGTCCCGGCCGACCACGAGCGGCGGCAGGTGCCCGGCGCTGGCCCACCGCAGCCGGGTGCCGCCGGACGCCGGTTCCGGCACCAGCCGGCCGACGAGGACGGTGGCCAGCGCGTCGAGCCCCAGGCCCGCGATGGCCGCGTCCAGCCGGGTGAGGACGGCGGCCGGCCCGTCGGCGCTGTCGTAGGCGATGCCGCGCAGCACCCCGCGCAGCTGCGCCATGTCGGCGGCGGCCTCGGTGTCGTGCCCGACGACGTCGCCGATGACGAGCACGGTGGAGCCGTCGGGCTGCTCGAACACGTCGTACCAGTCGCCGCCGACCTGGGCCTCGCGCGCGGCGGGCACGTAGCGCACCGCGACCTCGAGGTCGGCGCGCTGCGGCGGCTCGGTGAGCAGGCTGCGCTGCAGGGTCTCCGCGGCGCGGACCTGGCTGCGCGAGCGCGCGTAGAGCGCCTCCAGCAGGTGGGTGCGCAGCTCGAGGACCTCGGTCACCTCCTGCGCCGACCACGGCTCGGAGCGGTCGCGGACGGTCTCCCGCCAGCGGTCGAAGCTCTTGCGCGGGCTGAGCCGCACCTCGTCGCCCTCGCGCTCGGCGATCGCCTTGTTGTGCGGGTCGCCACCCCAGTCGACGGTGCGCACCGCCTCGGCGCGGTGCCAGAGCACGAACTGCCCGTCGGGGAGGGGGACGACCAGCACGCCGCAGGCGGGGTCGGCGTCCAGGCCGGGCGCCGACCGCGGCAGGGAGTCGGTGGCCACGACGTCCTCGTCCTGGGCCGCCGCCCACGCGGCGACCGCCTCGGCGGCCCCCTCCGGCAGCGGCGCGCCGCGGCTGCCGGAGTGCCGCTGCAGGGAGAGCACGACGCCGTCGGCCGGCAGCAGGTCCAGGAGGTCGGGGGAGCCGAGCAGGGTGTCGACCAGCGGGCGGTCCTCGTCGAGGGTGGCGGCGGTCAGCCAGGCGAGGGTGGAGCGCACCCGCAGCGCGCGGTGCACCTCGTCCTCCTCGGCGCGGTCGACCAGGCGCAGCGACAGCGTGGAGCCGAGGAACTCCGCGGCCGCCCGGGTGGCGTAGGGCGGGGCGTGCGGCCCGGTGTAGTGGTGGCAGGCGATGAGGCCCCACAGCCGGTCGTCGCGCAGCAGGGAGATCGACATGGAGGCGCGCACCCCCATGTTCTGCAGGTACTCGACGTGGATCGGCGAGACGCTGCGCAGCGTCGAGTAGGTGAGGTCCAGCGGCTGACCGGAGGCCGGCCACGCCGCGGGCCACAGCCGGGCCGGCACGTAGTCGACGTCGGAGATCAGCCGGATCCAGTTCTTCTCGTACAGCGCCCGCGCCTGGGCCGGGATGTCCGAGGCGGGGTAGTGCAGGCCGAGGAACGCGTTGAGCCCCGGTGCCTTCGCCTCGGCGACCACCTCGCCGTTGTGGTCGGCGTCGTAGCGGTAGACCATCACGCGGTCGAACCCGGTGAGCTGGCGGACCGCGTGGGCGGTGATGTCGTAGAGCTCCTGCAGCGTCGAGGCGCGGTTGAGCTCGCCGACCGTCCCGCGCACCGCCTGGTAGGTGTTCGGGAAGGAGAACGGCCGCGGCCCGAACGCCGGCTCCAGTTCGACGACGAGGGTGGACGCCGGCGGCATGCCCTCTCCGGCGCTGCCGGTGACCGCCCGGTGCAGCAGCGCGTCGACCGGGCGCGGTCCGCCGTCGACGTCGAGGGTGAGCTCGACCGGGTTGCGCTCGCGGAGGTCGCCGAAGGCGCTGGCCGACCGCGCCACGGCCTCGGCCTGCGCGACCCCGAGCACCTCGGTCAGCGGCCGCCCGAGGGCGTCGGACGCGGCCACGCCGACCAGGTCGGCGAGGTTCTCCGACACCTGCTGGACCACGAGGTCGGGCTCGCTCACCGCGAGGAGCACGCCGCGGGGCTGGATGCTGCCCGGGACGTGGATCGGCTCGCGCTCGCAGTTCGTGAGGTCGATCGGCGTGCCGGGCGGCAGCAGCTGCAGTCCCGGGGCGGCGTCGCTCACGCGTCGACCGCCACCGGCGCGCACCAGGCGGCGAGCGCGGCGAAGGTGTCCCGCGCGGCGCCGACCAGCCGGTCGGCGTTCCCGCCGGCGGCGACCCGCCGGCGGGCGGCGCGCCGGTAGGCGTGCCACATGGCGCCGGTCTCGGTGCCGTACGGGGAGAACGCGCCCACCCGGACGTCGGGGCCGAGCGTGGGCAGGTCCGCCAGGTGCCGGGAGATGAACGTGCCGCCCAGCGTGGAGCCCTCCAGCACGTAGAGGCGGCCCAGCGCCTGGTCGGTGTCCTCGACGGCCGGCAGCCGCGGTCCGGCCGCGGGCCCGTCCCCGGCGTCCAGCGCCGCGAGGTCGCGGGCGAAGAGGTGGGCGCGGCGGCGGCGGGACCACGTCACGCTCGCGGCGTCGGCCGGCTCGCGGCGGGCCCAGTCGTCGAGGCCGGCCTCGGCCGACCGCCAGAACGCGTGCAGCCGGCCGAGCACGCAGACCAGGCGGTCGCGGCTCAGCTCCGGGTCCATCAGCCCGAGCGTGGACTCCACCTGCTCGTGCTCGCCGGCCGTCGCCGAGCGGAGCACCGTGAGGACGTCGGCGCGCCCCGCATCTCGAGGCAACGCCTCTCCTCCCACAGCCATCAGCTACCCGAGGGTAGGGGACGCATGCGTGACCTGCCCGGATGGCTCGGTGCGCCCTGCAACCGATCAGCGTCAGGACCGGACGGTGGCCAGCCGGGCGGCGCGCACCGACGCGTGCACCAGGAGGCGGACGTCGCCGTCGGCGAGGTCGAGCCCGGTGAGCTCCTCGATCCGGGCCAGCCGGTAGTAGAGCGTCTGCCGGTGGATCCGCAGCGCGTCGGCGGCCCGGGCCGCCGACGCCCCGGTGTCCAGCCACACCTCGGCGGTCTCGGCGAGCACCGGGTCGGCCAGCAGCGCCGTGACGGCCGGGTCGGGGCCGGGCAGCGCGGCGGCCAGCCGCCAGCCGCCCAGCTCGTCCCAGTGCGCCACCGGCGAGAACCGGGGGACGGCCGCGGCCACCTCGGCCGCGGTGCGGGCCTGGGCCCACTGCCCGGCCAGCCCCGCGGTGCCCCGGCCGACGGCGGAGAAGCCGGCGGTGCTGCCCGGCGGCAGGGTGGCCAGCGCGGCCGCGGTGAGCGCACCGGCCGGCCGGAGGTCGCCGGGTCCGGGCAGCGGCACGAGGACGGCGGCGGCCGGGGCGGGCTCGGACAGCACCGCGGCGACCGCGCCGGCGGTCGGGGGACGCCAGGCCGGGGCCAGCGAGCCGCCGCCCGGCCGGAACGCGACGAGCACGAGGGCGGCGTCGGCGCCCCACACCCCGGCGAGCGTGCGCTCGGCCTGGGCGCGGGCGGCCGCGGAGCCGGTCAGGGCCGTGGTCAGCGGCCGGCCCAGGTCCCCGGCCGACCACTCCCGCTCGGCGAGCAGCCGGCCGGCCTCGGCAGCCAGCTCGACGGCGGAGTCCAGGGCGGGGTCGCCGGGTGCGGTCCGCCCGCCGTCGAGCAGCCACAGGTACCCGTGCGTGCGCCCGCCGTGCCGCACGGGGAGCAGCAGCCGGGTGAGGATCCCGGCGGCCGGATCCTCCGGCGTGCGCAGCGGCTGCTCGGCGTCGGCGATGCCGAAGTCCTCGAACCAGCGCCGGGTGGCCGGGTCGGACCGGCGGGTGAGGATCGAGCGGGTCCGGACGGCGTCCATGACCGGCGCGTCCTCGCCGTCGACCGGGTGGGCGCAGAACGCCAGCAGGGTGAAGTCGACGTCCTCGAGGGTGGCGGGCGCGCCGAGCACGCCGGAGACCCGGTCCACCAGGTCCTGCAGCTCGTCCCGCACGCCCACCTCCAGGCTGTACAACTGTATGAGAGAGACCGTACGTCCGTCGCTGGTGGCGGAGTCCGCGGCTGCCTAGCGTCGGTGTCGTCGCAGTCCCCGGCGCCGGAGGTGGCCCCGTGCTCTCGCAGAAGGCCTTGTTGCTCGGCGCCTCGCGGCGGCCGGAGCTGCGCCGGCTGGTCACCGGCAACCCCGCCACCCGCCGCGTCGTCGACCGGTTCGTCGCCGGGGAGGCCCTCGACGACGTGCTGACCGTCGTCCGCCGGCTCACCGGCGAGGGCATCGCGGTGACCCTCGACCACCTCGGCGAGGGCATCACCGACCGCGCCGAGGCGGTGCGTTCCCGCGACGCCTACCTGGCGCTGCTCGACGGCCTGGCGCCGCTCGGCCTGGGGCGTGCGGCCGAGGTCTCGGTGAAGCTGTCGGCGTTCGGCCAGGCGCTGCCCGGCGGGGGCACCGACCTGGCGCTGGAGATGGTCCGCCCGGTGGCCGAGGCCGCCAGCGCGATCGGCACCACGGTGACCCTCGACATGGAGGAGTCGTACACCGTCGACTCCACCCTCGCCGTCCTCGCCGAGCTGCGCCGGGACCACCCCGGCACCGGCGCGGTCCTGCAGTCCGCGCTGCACCGCACGCTCGACGACGCCGCGGCGCTGGCCGTGCCCGGCTCGCGGGTGCGCCTGGTCAAGGGCGCCTACGACGAGCCGCCGGCGGTCGCCTTCCAGGGCCGCGCCGACGTCGACGCCGCCTACGCCCGCTGCCTCGGCGTCCTGATGCGGGGCCCCGGCTACCCCATGGTCGGCAGCCACGACCCGCGGCTGATCGCCATCGCCCAGCGGCTGGCCACCGTGGCCGGCCGGGCACCGGACTCCTGGGAGGTGCAGATGCTCTACGGCATCCGCACCACCGAGCAGCGCCGGCTGGCCGCGGCCGGGTGCACCGTGCGGGCCTACGTGCCCTACGGCGACGACTGGTACGGCTACTTCATGCGCCGCCTGGCCGAGCGGCCCGCCAACCTGCGCTTCTTCCTGCGTTCCCTCGTCACCACCTCCTGAGAGGGGTCCTGTCATGGACGCCGTCACCCGTGTTCCCGCGCCGCTCAACGAGCCGGTGCTGACCTACGCGCCCGGTTCGCCGGAGCGCGCCGCGCTGCAGGCCCGGCTGGCCGAGCTGGCCGCCGACCCGGTGGAGCTGACGATGACCCTCGGCGAGAGCCGGCGGATGGCCGGCGGGGAGCGGTTCGACGTGGTGCAGCCCCACCGGCACGCCGCGGTGCTGGGCACCGCCGCGCACGCCACGCACGCCGACGCCGAGCAGGCGCTGCGGTGCGCGAAGGAGGCCGCGGCGGGCTGGCGGGAGCTGTCCTTCGACGACCGGGCGGCGGTGTTCCTGCGCGCGGCGGACCTGCTGGCCGGGCCGTGGCGGCAGACGCTGAACGCCGCCACCATGCTCGGGCAGAGCAAGACCGCGGTCCAGGCCGAGATCGACAGCGCCTGCGAGCTGATCGACTTCTGGCGGTTCAACGTGCACTTCGCCCGGCAGATCCTGGCCGAGCAGCCGGCCTCCTCGCCCGGGGTGTGGAACCGGACCGACCACCGGCCGCTGGAGGGCGTGGTGTACGCGATCACCCCGTTCAACTTCACCGCGATCGCCGGCAACCTGCCCACCGCGCCGGCGCTGATGGGCAACACCGTGGTCTGGAAGCCCGCCCCCACCCAGCAGTTCGCCGCGCACTTCCTGATGCGGCTGCTGGAGGCCGCCGGCCTGCCGCCGGGAGTGATCACCATGGTCACCGGCACCGGAGTGGAGGTGTCCGACGTGCTGCTGGCCGACCCGGACCTGGCCGGCATCCACTTCACCGGATCCACCGCGGTGTTCCAGCAGCTGTGGCGCACCGTGGGGGCCAACATCGCCTCCTACCGGGGCTAT